>JAAWQM010000044.1 GCA_022800525.1 Oscillospiraceae bacterium | reverse complement strand
CACCGGTACTTTGCAGGTGGCTGTGGTTGATGGCCTGAAGCCCGTTTCCGTGAAGACCCAGTATCCTACTGCGGCCAGCGGCAGACTGGTTATCGTTGAAGAGTTCACCAAGGGCGCCAAGGTCGGCAACCAGACGGCTGACGGCAAAGACATGTATTGGTGGAACTTCAAGATCACGGTTGACAAGACCCTGGTCGTTGGAAACAAGGTCAATGTCGGGATCCAGTTCAATACCGCTGACGATGTCGTTACTCCTGTGCAGCCCGATGGCACCATCCAGGCAATTGCTGACACTGCTATCACTGGCACCTATACGTTCTACCTCTACGGTCCTTCGAGAGAGCTGACTGACACCGAGATTCAGGGCGCTCTGACCAGTGCTCTGAACAAGGAGTACACCATCAAGCAGGTCTCCAAGATGGGCGTTCCTGACAAGGCGAAAGGTACGGTCTCTGTGACTTGGAGCGACGGCACCGAATCCAGTGTCAAGTTCCTTAAAGATGGCGATGCTACGGAAGGCACCTTCCGCCGTCCTCTGCCTCTGTATGCCGTCAAGCTCGATGGTACGACTTTGGGCTACTATAAGATTGGCAGCACTGGCGCCATTGATGCTGCCGGTGTCAAGGTTGATGACTACCTGATTCGCGAGGGCGCCAAGGGTGTCAGCTACAGCAGTGACACTGCTGACGCGATCAAGGTTGCGACGGCTGGAAAGATCACGGTTACTGTCGCAGCTCCTGCCTCCGGCTATGATATCAATTATGTGACGCCTGTTGTGATTACCAAGGTGGATGTTGATACGGGCGACGCAACGAAGATTGCTGCATCCGTAAAAGTTTCTGCCGATGTGAAGTTCCCTGTCACTCCCACTAGCATCACTGAAACTGTGACGGCTTCGGCTAGTGGTGCTCTCCTTTGCGAGAAGGACATGTATTTGAGACTGTCCGCTTCGAAAGAAGGCGATGGTACCAAGAACTATGGCCTGACGGTTAATGGCAAAGTGGTGGAATCCACCGTGCAGAAGAGCAGCAATAGCACTGCCCTGAGCTTCGATATTGCAGTTGCCGATCTTGAAGCCGACATGCTTGGCAGAATCGTGCTTGGCATTGCAGAAGTCGAGACTACCACTAACTATAAGGTCCGGATTGGCGCCATTGGCGCTGCCCGTGAGACGGAGACCATTGCCATTACCGATACCTTTGGCACTACTACTCACTACATTGTTGCAGAAGACACGGAACTGGATAAGAACACTAAGTGGATGGTGGTAAACTGGACGGATGGTGCTCCTACCTTTAGCAGAACCAGTGCACCAACTTCTCCTGCTACACCCGTTTTCCAGAATGCGGTCAAAGCAATGGCCTTTAAACTGACAACCATTACCGAGAGCACGGATATTGCTCCTGACGGCTACATTTGGATTGTTCCCGTAGTGTCAGTGACAATTCCAACTGATGTCTTCAATGCCTCGAAAGTGACACATGATAGTCCTGCCGTGATTGACATTACCTGCGGTGATTATACAGATACGACGAGCGGGACAGGAAGCGGATTTGCTTCTGGCCGTTATCTCCCCGTTGGTGCAACCATGGAATTGTTTGGCAATAATACCAACACTGCACTGATTGCTACCAATGAGGACGGTGATGACGTTCGCATTGGCACCGGTACGAACCTCGCCCCCGCTTCTGGCACTCTGACCGTCAAAGAGGCTGTCACCGTGAGTCAAAAAACTGTCTTGAAGACACTGGAACTCAGGTTGATGAATGGTAGTAATGAGATAAATAAGGATCAGACGGTGGGGAACGTCGTTAGAGCTACGCCTACTGTGAACGGCGGCACCCCGGGAACTGCTATTGAGCCTGTCAGTTTTGTTGATGAAGAAGGCCGCGACATCACAACCGCCACGAAGTTGTCCGAGGTTGGCAAGTGCACAATTAAAATCAATATCGCCAAGGACGCCATTAGCGATACGCTGGTTGAAGGAGCAGTTGCCGTAACAGTTGTTGGAACTAGCGAAAATATTGAGTTTGGCAGTACCGAAAACGGTGTTGTCGTGAATGAGGATGGAAGCTGGACCATTTCCGTTCCGTTTGACGGCGGCAAGTTCTAACGGTGGCGTGTCTCACCCTGGTTTTGTAAACATGCTATAAGTTCTCTAAGATTTACCCCCCAAGGGCATTCGCCCTTGGGGGGTTCCCCTGTGTTTACTTGAAAGCGATGTAATCATAGGTCCGGCCCGGCTCATTGAGGTCTGGGTAATAGCAGCCGCTGGTGGGCTTGGGGAACACAGCGAAGCCCGTGCTAATAATCTGGACGCGGGCCTTCATCTGCGCCCCGCTGACCATGGCGAAGTAGCGGTCGAACTGAGACATGTCCGACTGCGAGTCCCCTGGCTTCATACCGGAGATGATGAGGAATGAGGGCCGGAAGGGAAGGTTGATGGCGGCGGAGCCGATTGCGCCGGTATAGGACCCGGTGACATACGGCTTGTTGTCCGGCGAGTAGGCGCTGCTGGCGGCGGCCTGCGCTGCATTGGCCTTTGAGAGTGCGCTGGCGGCGGCCTCCGCCGCGGCGTCTGCGGAGGATTGGGCGGCCTGCGCTGCGGACGCCGCCGCGTTTGCTCTGCTGGCCGCCGCGTCCAGGCCGGCCTCGATGTCCTGGTTCATCTGGTTGAAATCCTTCATGCGGATGGGATCGGACCCGACCCACTGGGGCAGGTGGTGATTTTGCGTGTAATTCATTGTGGTTCTCCTTTTAAAAATGATTTGCAACGTTACCGTTACACCTAGGTGTGTAACAAAGGAAAAGTTGCACGGCCCCGTGCAACGTCAGATTGCACAAACCGGTTGCCAAACCGCCGCGTCCCGTGTATAATGGGGAAAATCCTCGAAAAGGAGTCCTCACATGACAACTGACATCAAGGAAGAAGCCATTGCCCTCTCCCCCCCGTGGCTGGAGCTGTTCCGCGCCATCCACCAGCGCCCCGAGCTGGGCTGTCAGGAGCGCCATACCGCCGCCCTCATCCGCCGCCGCCTGAAGGAGCTGGGCATCCCCTGTACTCCCCTGGCGGACACCGGAACCGTGGCGGTGATCCAGGGCGCGTATCCCGGGCGGACTGTCGGCTTCCGGGCGGACATGGACGCCCTGCCCATCCCGGAGGCCTCCGCCCTGCCCTACGCCTCCCGGACGCCCGGCGTGATGCACGCCTGCGGCCATGATTTTCACACCGCCGCCCTGCTGGGCGCGGCGGAGCTGCTGTGGAAGAGGCGCGGCGGGCTTCACGGCGCGGTAAAGCTCTTCTTCCAGCCGGATGAGGAGGGCGACGGCGGCGCGGCCCGGATGATCGCGGCCGGCTGCATGGAAGCGCCCCATGTGGACGCCATGCTCTGCTGCCACGTGGACAGCTCCATCCCCACGGGTACGCTGTCCACCAGGAGCGGACCCGCCTGCGCGTCCTCCAACCCGTTTGCCGTCACCCTGCGGGGCCGGGGGTCCCACGGGGCCAAGCCCCACCTGGGTACGGACGTGATCGTGGCGGGAGCGCAGGTCATCACCGCCGTGCAGACCATCTCCAGCCGCCGGACCTCCCCCACGGAGCCTGTGGTGGTGACAATCGGCTCCTTCCACAGCGGCGGGGCGGGCAACGTCCTGCCGGAGGAGGCCCGGTTCAGCGGCATTATCCGCACCATGAGCACGGAGGCACGGAAGCGGGTGACAGCGGACTTCTGCGCCATTGTGACCGGCGTCGCCGCCGCCATGGGCGTGGAGGCGGAAATTGAGATGACAGACGGCTATCCCTGCTGCCATAACGACCGCGCCGTCACGGAGCTGCTGCTGAACGCGGCGGCGAAGGTGCTGGGGCCGGAGAACATTCTGGAGCAGGAGGCCCCCACCCTGGGCACAGACGATTTTGGCTATTTCAGCGCCGCCGTGCCCGGATGCTACTATTATATTGGCGTTGGGAACGAGGCCAAGGGCTATACCTACCCCAACCATAACCCCCGCTTTACCGCAGACCCGGACGCCCTGCCCCTGGCGGCAGCGGTGGAGGCCCAGGCCGCGCTGGACTTTTTGGCGGAGGGGTGAGCCATGATTTTCCCATGTGAACTGAAGCGGGGCGGGACGGTCCTGCTGACTGCCCCATCCTCTCCACTGGTTCCAGACCAGCCGGCGGAGGCCATTGCGGAAGCTGTGGAGCGGATGGGCTTCCGGGTGAAGATTGGCGCGTCCTGCACGGCCCGGCCCTCCGCCAGCGGCTACACTGTGCCGCCGGAAATCCGGGCGAAGGACATCAACCAAGGCTTCGCCGACCCTTCCATCGACGCCATCTGGTGCGTCCGGGGCGGGGAGGCCGCGTGGCAGGTCCTGCCGTACCTGGACTGCGCCTGCATCGCCGCCCATCCCAAGCCCTTCATCGGCTTCAGCGATATCACCACCCTCCATCTCGCCATCCAGCAGCGGTGCGGGCTGGTGACCTTCCACGGCCCCACCGCCAACCGGGTCCTGGACTGGGGCGGGGACAATTTCTCCTGGCCCAGCCTCCTGGCGGCCATGGACCTGGGAAAACGGCGGTGCATCAGGAACCCGCCCGGCGAGCCCATCAAGATCCTGCGTCCCGGCAGGGCCTGCGGGCTTCTCACCGGAGGGAACCTGTCCCTGGTCACTCATACCATCGGTACTCCGGGACAGATCAACGCCTGCGGAAAAATCCTCTTTCTGGAGGACGTGGGCGAGGAAGTCTACGCCCTGGAGCGGATGCTCAACCAGCTTCAGCGCAGCGGCGTACTGGAGAGTGCGGCAGGACTGGTGTTCGGCCCGTTCAGCAACTGCCCCAATCACCGCTGCGCGGACTACGGCCCGGAGGAGCTGCTGCGGGACCTGTTCGGCCACTGGCCCGGACCGGTGCTGTATAACGTGCGCTCCGCCCATTGCCGTCCTATGGTGACCCTGCCCCTGGGGGCTATGTGTACCATTGACGGGAACGCGGGGACTATGACCTGCCGCTGTATCTGAAAAAGCAGGGAACCGGGCAATTTCATCTGGGGATGAAATTGCCCGGCAGGGGCCGTCGGCTTCTGTTCACTTCTCCAGCTTCACGGTCTCCTTCATTGCCACTGAGCAGGCCAGATCACCCAGCACGTTGCAGCAGGTAGCGCCCATGTCGCACATGGTGTTGACGCTGATATATACGCCCATGATGCCCGTGGGCAGTCCGGCAATAGCCGCCAGGGCGGCGAAGGACGCGATAGCCCCTCCGGGCACGCCGGGCGTGCCGATGCTCAGCAGGGTGTTGCTCAGCAGCACCACCGCCAGCAGCCCGAAGCTGATCTCCACGCCGCAGGCGTTGGCAAAGAACACAATCATGAAGCTCATGACGATGCTCACCGCGTCCATGTTGATCGTGGCCCCCAGAGGCAGGGCCAGGGAGGATATCTCGTTGGGGACGCCGATTTCATCCGCGCAGCGCTTGCTGATGGGCAGGGTAGCGGAGCTGGAGCAGGTGCCGAAAGCGTTCAGGGCGGCGGGCATGACCTTGCTGAAGAACCGCCCCACGCTATACTTGCCCAGCAGCCTGACAATGCCGCCATAGACGATGAGGGCGTACAGGAACATGGTAATATACAGCGCCAGAAGCACCGTACCCAGGGCTACGACAGTCTCCGTGCCGTTGGAGTAGACCACGGAGGCGATTGAACAGAAAACCCCGATGGGGGTGAACCGCATGACCGCAGAGACGATCCTGACTGCGATCTCATTGATGGAGGCGGTGAGGGTGACAAAGGGCTCCGCTTTCTCTCCCAGGGTCAGACAGGTAATCCCCACAATGACCGCAAACGCCAGGACCTGGAGCATGTTGCCGCTGGCGAAGGAGGCCGCGGGGTTGGCGGGAATCAGGTTCTTCACGGTGTCCAGCAGGCTGGTAAACTTGGTGGCGTCCACACCGGCCTCCACCATCTCGATGGTCACGCCCTGTCCCAGGCCCAGCGCTTTGGGCAGGAACAGGCCCAGGAGACTGGCCAGCAGGGTGGTGGCGGTGTAGTAGATGATGGACTGGGCGCCGATCCGTCCGGTGGCGGACACGCTGCCGATGCCGTGGATGCCCATGACCAGGGAGCAGAACACCAGAGGGTAAATCATCATCTGGAGCGCGTTCATATACAGGCCGCTGACCAGACTGATGACGGGCAGCAGGAACTCCAGCCGCCCCGGCATCAGCAGGCCGAGGATGATGCCCAGGATCAGTCCGAGCAGAATCAGGATGGTAAGGCTCATAGGGGTCTTGTTCTTTTTCATGGGAAGTCTCTCCTTTACACATACGTTTCATGGAATGGTCTGGCAAAAATAAAAACGCCCGTCCTCTGCCTGCATGACAGAAGACGAGCGCAGCGCCCGTGGTACCACTTCTTTTCGCGCGAAACGGCAGCAACGCCGCTCCGGGCCTCTTTCCGGCGTCCAGCAACGCCTCCTGCTGTAACGGGCAGACCCGTCGCTCCCTGGCAGTTTCCCCGCTGAGGCGCGCCGCTCCGGAGCCATGTTCTCCCGGTTCCAACCTGTCCCCTTTCAGCAAGCGGGGACTCTCTGTGAGGCGGAGGGCAGGATACTCTTTCCTTCATTGCGATTTTTTCATTTTCGCCTATTATACGGCGGGACGCCGCCTTTGTCAAGGAAAATTTTTTCCGGCCGGACGGGGAGTTCATCAAAAAAGTATTTGACATTCCGGCTTCTGTCTACTATAATATGTGTCGTGTCTTTGTGAGGTGTGCTATGCTTCTGAATGTACAAAAGATCATCAACGCCCCCGGAGAGCGGATTGAATTCCAGTTTGACCTGGATCTCTCCGATGTGGACTTCGGCGGCCTGTATCCTGCCCAGGATCCGGTGGTGGTAACCGGCGATGTGCGGAATACTGCGGGGATGCTGCTTTTGCAGTTCACAGCCAGCACAACTCTCAAATCCGTCTGTGACCGGTGCCTCAAGCCTTTTGATAACCCCAAGTCCGTCCAGTGCAGCTATGTGCTGGCGGAGGAGGTGGAGGATGAGCGCAGCGACAGCATCATCGTTCTGGAGAACGGATGCGTGGATGCGGGCGATCTCGCCCGGACGGCGTTCATCCTGGAGATGGATGTAAAGACCCTATGCTCAGAGGATTGTAAGGGCATTTGCCCTGGCTGCGGCGTCAATCTCAACCAAGGGAGCTGCACTTGCAAAATAGAAGTGGACCCCCGATTGGCGGTGCTGGCCAAGCTTCTGGAGAAAGACCAGGATCAGTAACAGTACTATTTCAGATATACAGGAGGTGTCATCATGGCAGTCCCCAAGGGAAAAGTTTCAAAGGCAAGACGTGACAAGCGCCGCAGCTCCGTGTGGAAGCTGAAGGCTCCCGGTTTGACCCCTTGCCCCAAGTGCGGCGCGATGCGCCTGCCCCACAGAATGTGCCCCGAGTGCGGTACTTATAATGGCCGTCAGGTCAAGAGCGCCGCGAGCGAGGACTGATTGCAGACAAAGAGAGGACTTTGCCTTTTGGCGAAGTCCTCTCTTTGCCGTCATGGAAATCCATTTTGCAGGGGCGGATACCATCTGCCCGCACGGTGCCCGGCAATTTTCGATAGAAACTGCGCAGGGGCGCACATGTGCGCCCCTGCAACGCACGGCCGTTACCGCGCATATGCCCTTCGGTGCGCGGGCGGGTAATACCCGCCCCTGCACAGTCTGGAAAAATTCGGGAGATGGTTCCTCTGAAAATTAAGTTACCCGGCTCTGCCATCTCCCCGGTTGACAAAGCCGGAGGCTTGTGGTACCATGTTTTCACACGCTTAAAATCAGACGTGTGAAAATCAATACTATGTGGAGGTAACACAGATGAAAGCCGTGTATGGAGATTTCATCAACGCAAATCCCAATTGCTCAAGGTTCGATACCAACCCTGACGCCATGGCTGTTTTTGATTTTCTGAATCAGGACGCAAACATTATAAAAATGATTGATTTATGCGAAATGGGAAAGCCGGCGCTTGCAGGCTGTATTTCGGAGCTTGAATCGTATTATGACAGCATGCAGGCGCCGTCGATCGACTTTTCCGCCGGGTTCACCCGCACCGCCATCGGGAGAATGGTACGGACCATTCTGGAGCCGTTCGGATACGTGCCGACCATCCAGAAAACTTTCCCCAAGAGCTGCGCCGCCCGCTATTTTACCTCCGCCTCCTGCTACAGTAAAACCATGCCTGCCACAATGCGAGTGGTGAAGCGGATCGAGGAAATATAGCCCATGCGTTCCCCAATCAGAGCCACCACTTCAGTGGTGGCTTTGATTGGCCGCGCCGCGGCCTTATTGGGACTTCCCGCCCTCATCCTCCGGCCATACCGGCGTATGGGTGGCGTAGCTGCCGGAGGCGACGGGCAGGCCCTTCCGCTTCAGGCGGTAAGCGGACCAGGCCCGGACTCCGGCGTAGAGGCAGGCGAAGATGGGCACGCCCAGGAACATCCCGGCCACACCCCACAGGCCGCCGCCCACCAGGATGGCAACCATAACCCAGAAGCCGGAAATGCCGGTGCTGTCCCCCAGGATGCGGGGGCCCAGGATGTTGCCGTCGAACTGCTGGAGAGCCAGAACGAAAAGGATGAAATACAGGCACTTGATCGGGCTGTCCAGCAGAATCAGGAACGCGCTGGGGATCGCTCCCAGGAACGGCCCGAAGAAAGGGATGATATTGGTCACGCCCACCACCACGCTGACCAGCGGGGCGTAGGGGAACTTGAACAGGCTGGAGAAAAAGAAGCACAGCACGCCGATAATCAGGGAGTCCAGCAGCTTTCCCCGCACGAAGCCGGAGAAGATACGGTCGGCGGCCTTGACCCCCCGGATGAACAGGGCGGCCTTGTCCTCGGGCAGAAGGGTATAGCTCAGCTTACAGCCTTCTGCGGCGAAGGACTCCTTGCCCGCCAGCAGGTAAATGGAGATGATGACCCCCAGCAGCAGGTTCTTCAGGAACACAAACACGCCCAATACGCCGCCGGTGACGGCCAGCGCCGCCGTCTGGAGCTGGGGCACCAGATTGGCGTTGACCCAGGCGAGGGCGTCGGTGTAGTACTCGTTGATGATCTCGGTGGCCCTGGCGGCAAAGTCCGGGTTGCTCTCCAGCATATGAATCACCCAGTTATAGATCGTGTTGTAGTACCGCTGGGCGTTGCCGACCAGCTGCTTGACGCTGGCGTAAAGCTCCGGCAGCAGGACGGAGAGCAGGCCGTACAGCAGCGCCAGCACAACCACCCACGTCAGCGTAACAGAGATGGTCCGCCGCCATTTGGAGGGCGTCCGACCCTGGCGGCGGAGGACGCTCCGCTCGAACCAGTTGACAATGGGGGCCAGCAGATAGGCCATGGCCGCGCCGTACAGCACGGGCGCAAGAATACCCATCAGAACCCCGGCGTAATTCATGACGATGCTGTCCCGGAACACAATGTCGTAAATCAGCATCACAGCGCCTACCACGCATACCGCCGTCAGGCCCCAGGCAAAATAATGGTTGTCTTTTTTCATTAACAGATCAGCCGCCTTCCTGTCGAATTTACTTTTCACCATCATACGATTTTTTTTGCCGGATTGCAATAGTTTTCCAAATATGTTATACTGCGTTTATAGAAATCTTAATACTCAATTTGTGTGATTTGTGAGGTGTCGGCCAACTATGGCAAAAACGCTTTTGCTCATCGTCAACGCCCGCGCCGGGCGCACCCGCTCCATGGCCCCCATGTTTGACGCGGCGGCCCATTTCTGCGAGGAGGGCTATCTGGTCTCCATCCGCTATACCCAGCGTCCCGGCCACGCCGCAGAGCTGGTGGAGGAGGGGAAACAGTTTGACCGCATCGTCTGCTGCGGCGGGGACGGCACCCTTAACGAAGCTGTCAGCGGCGCCATGCGGCTGGAGGACCCGCCGCCGCTGGGCTACATCCCCTGCGGCAGCACCAACGACTTCGCCGCCAGTCTCGACCTGCCCGCCGACCCCCTCCAGGCGGCAAGGCGCATCACCGCCAGCCAGGGCAGGCGGCTGGATATCGGGACCTACAATGGGCGGCCCTTTGTGTATGTGGCCTCCTTCGGGGCCTTCACCCGGGCGTCCTACAGCGCCCCCCAGTCCATCAAGAACGATCTGGGCCATCTGGCCTACCTGCTCCAGGGGGTGAAGGACCTGTCCACCCTGCGGCCCTACCCCGCGACGGTGGTGACGGAGGATGAAATCTTCGACGGGGAATTCCTCTTTGGCGCAGTCACCAACTCCACCAGCGTGGGGGGGCTGATGAAGCTGCAGCGGGACCAGGTGGTAATGGACGACGGGCTCTTCGAGATGCTGCTGGTCCCCAATCCCGCCAGCGGCGCGGAGCTTCAGGCGCTGATCCGCGCCCTGGTGCTCCAGGATTTCACCGGCGGCGGGGTAGTTTTCCGCCATGTGCCCGCCGTCACCGTGACCACACCGGAGGGCTTCCCCTGGACGCTGGACGGGGAGTTCGGCTCTGGCGCGGAAAAGGTGGAGATCAGAAACCTGCCCCAGAGGCTGGAGTTTCTGCTGTAGAGGCCTGTCAAAGAAAAAAGGGGCGCGCGGCTTTTTCGCCGCGCGCCCTTTCCATTATGACATACGCACGATGCACTCCAAAGTCACGCCGTCCACGGCGGCGGTGATGGTGGTCATCCCCTTGCCTGCCCGGCTGACCAGGCCCGTATCGCTGATGGTCGCCACAGAGGTGTTGGCGCTGCTCCAGACGACGCCGTCAGCAGAGCCCAGGATCTCCCACTCTCCGCTGTCCCGCTTGATCTCCAGCTGCCAGGAGCTCTCGCTGGAGCTGAGTGTGAAATCCGTCCTGCTCAGCTTGTAGGAGCTGGCGTTGGGGTTCACCCATGCATCGCCCTCCACCTTCACCTGACAGGTGGCCGTCTCCTCGCCGCTGGCGGCGGTGATGGTCACGGTGCCTCCGGCCAGACCGGTGATGGTCCCCCCCTCCACGGAGGCAATCTGGTCATTGGAGCTGGTCCAGGAGACCTCGCCGGAGCCGCCGGTGAAATCCAGACGGCCTCTGTCGCCCACGCGGATGGTAATGCTGCTCTGGTTCAGGGCCAGAGGCACCGGGTCGCCAACCGGCTCAGGGGGAACGATAGCCGGACCGGGCTCCGGGTCCGTCACGGCGGGCGCGTCATCGCCGGAGGCGGCGCCGTCCGGCGCGGCGGGGTCTGAGGCGGGGGGCGGCTCCACCTGGTCCGCGTCGGGCTTGGGGTCTGTGCGGATGCCAACGGCATCCGCCACGTCGTCGCCAAAGAAGACGTAGCCCACCACGCCCACAATAATCAGCGCGCACAGCAGGAGCATGACGCCGCCCGCGCCGCTGTTGGTCTGCTTGCGCTTTTCCGTCCTGCGGCCGCCCCGGCGGCGGGGCGGATGGCCGCGCTTGATGGCGGCCTCTTCCTCGCAGAAGGGGCAGGAGCGGTATGTATCGGAATAATCTTCCCCGCAGGCGGGGCAGTGGCGGTTACTCATAGGGGCCTCCTCATTTGTTGTTGCTCTTTACAGTCTCGCTTTAGAAGCTGTATTCACAGGCGTTGAACGCCGCCTGGGCAGGTCTTTTCGCGCCAGTCTTCGTTAAATTTTCTTGAAATACATCCAGTATTCCTGCGAAAATTTGCCTTGACTGGCGCGAAAATCCCTCGCCCTTCCGGCATTCCTCGCCTATGAATACAGCTTCTACATGATACCCCTTTTGGGAGCCGCCGTCAATCCCTTTCTTTCTGTCTGACTATTTTTGCGGCCGCGGGGTTCCGTTTACGCCACCGGCTCCACCTTTCCGGTCGCGTTGATGTCGGTCAGGAGCTTCCGGGGGCACTTGGCCACGCAGGTGCCGCAGGAGGTGCATTTGTCGTAGTCGATACGGGCCACGTTGTTGTTCACCGTGATGGCGCCCGCCGGACAGTTCTTCTCGCACAGGCGGCAGCCGATGCAGCTGACGGAGCAGTGGGCCTTGGCAATAGCGCCCTTCTCATGGTTGGCGCAGGGCATCACCACGCCCACGGCGTAGGGCATACTGACGATGATCTTCCGGGGGCAGGCGGCGGCGCACTGCATACAGCAGGTACACTTCTCCCGGTCCACCTCCGCCACGCCGTTGGCGTTGATATGGATGGCGTCAAACTTGCAGGCGGCCGTGCAGGTGCCGCAGCCCAGGCAGCCGTAGGAGCACTGAAGAGTGCCGTTGCCCGCCACCTTCATGGCGGCCACGCAGTCCTCAAGGCCCACATACCGCTCGAACTTCCGCCCGGCCCTGTCGCCGCCGGAGCAGCGCACGAAGGCCACCCGGCGCTCCAGCGCCTTGACCTCCACGCCCATGACCGCCGCGATGCGGCTGGTCTGCTGGCCGGTGCAGCTGGGGCAGGCGTTGACAGGCGCCTTCTTCTCCAGGATGGCCGCAGCGCAGCCCGCGCAGCCCGCGTAGCCGCAGCCGCCGCAGTTGGCTCCCGGCAGGCAGTCCAGCAGCAGGTCCAGCCGGGGGTCGGTCTTGACCTCGAACACCTTGGACGCCACCGCCAGAATCAGTCCGAACACGGCGCTCAGCACGCCCAGGGTGAGTACAGCATAGAAAATATTCATCTCTTTCCTCTCCTCCTTCTCACCACGGGATCTGAAGCCCCTGGAAGCCCATGAAGCACAGCGCCATCAGTCCGGCGGTGACCAGGGCGATGGGGAAGCCCCTGAACGCCTTGGGAGGCTCGGAGAACTCCAGCCGCTCCCGGATGCTGGCGAACAGCACGATAGCCAGCAGGAAGCCCGCGCCGCCGGTGATGCCGTAGACCACGGACTCGATGAAATTATAGCTGTTCTGCACGTTCAGCAGCACCACGCCCAGCACCGCGCAGTTGGTGGTAATCAGGGGCAGATACACGCCCAGAGCCTCATACAGGGTGGGGATGGACTTCTTCAGGAACATCTCCACGAACTGCACCAGGGCCGCGATGACCAGAATGAAGGTCACCGTGCGCATATAGCCCAGCCCCAGGCTGTCCAGCAGCAGGTTCACCGGGTAGCACAGCGCCGAGGCCAGCCCCATGACGAAGATGACCGCGAAGCCCATGCCTACGGCGGTATCCATCTTCTTGGATACGCCCATGAAGGGGCAGATGCCCAGGAACTGGGCCAGGATGAAGTTGTTGACCAGGATCGCCCCCAGGGCGATGTCAAAAAGCGTCGTCCATTGCATGGCTTACTTCCCTCCCTTTCCGGCCTTGCTCTGGGCCCACTGGAACAGCGCGATGAGGAAGCCAAGGGTCAGGAAGCCGCCCACGGGCAGGGCCAGCATCTGCACGGCGTACTCCGCGGGGAACATCCGGACGCCGTTGAGGGTCCCGGCCCCCAGCAGCTCGCGGATAGCGCTCATGATTACCAGCACCAGCGTATAGCCCATGCCCTGGCAGATGCCATCCACGGCGGCGGCCAAGGGCCTGTTCTTACTGGCGAAGGACTCCGCCCGGGCCAGGATGATGCAGTTGACCACGATCAGGGGGATGAACACGCCCAGGCTCTCCGCGATGTCGGGGAAGAACGCCTGAAGCAGCAGGTCCACCATGGTGACAAAGCCGGCAATAACCACAATATAGGCCGCGATGCGCACCTGCGCGGGGATGACTTTCCGCAAAAGGGAGATGAAGATATTGGACAGGGTCAGGATGATCGTCACCGACAGGCCCATGCCGATGCCGTTGGCGACGGTGGTGGTGATGGCCAGGGTGGAGCACATGCCCAGCAGCTGCACCAGCACCGGGTTCTGGGTCAGCAGGCCCTCTTTCAGTTGCTTTCCTATATTCATACTGCGTTCCCTCCTTTTAGGACAGCTCGCCCACAGCGGCCAGCGCGGCGTTGACGCCGGCGGCCACGCCCTTGGAGCTGTAGGTCGCGCCGGACACTCCGTCAAAGCGGTTGCTCCCGGAATTGACGGTGATCTCGCCGTCCGCGTGGCTCATGCCGGTGAAGCGCTCCAGGACGCTCTGGTCGTCCACGACCTTGGTGCCAATGTTGGGCGTCTCGCTGTGCTTGACCACGGACACGCCGGTGACCTTGCCCTCCAGGTCCACGCCAACCATCATCTTGATGATGCCCTGGGAGCCGCTGGTGGAGGTCTCCGCCACCCAGCCGGCGTCAGCGCCGCCGGACCTGGCCAGATAGAGGGCGGACACATGGCTGGGCAGGCTTCCCTCCCAGGCGATATACTCGTCCGCCGGGAACACCTGGGCCATGGCGGCCTCCATTTTGGCCTTTTGGATGGCGTCGATGCGGGGCTTGGTGACCTGGTTGACGACGCCCAGCAGCAGGGACACTACCAGACAGATGCCCGTCAGAGTCCCTACCAGCCAAACGATGTACCTGGGTTCGATGGACAGAGGGGCCTTGGGCGGCTTGGCCGCCGCTTCCTGGGTCTGCTTGCTCATTTCTTCTTCGCCTCCTCCTTCTTTTTTGCCGGCTCAGGCCTGGGGGCCTCCGGCCGCGTCTTCTTGGGAACGCCGAAGCGGTGGGGACGGATGTTCTTGTCGATGATCCACACCGTCAGGTTCATGATGAGGATGGAGTAGCACACGCCCTCGCTGAACGCGCCGAAGTACCGGATAAACACGGTGATAAGGCCGCAGCCCACGCCGAAAATGGCCTGCCCCAGGTGGCTGACGGGGCTGGTCACGTAGTCGGTGGCCATGAAAATGGCCCCCAGCAGCAGGCCGCCGCCCAGCAGGTTGTAGAGCATCCACTGCACCGGGTCATTGCCCCTGGGGAAGAGGAACGTCAGCGCCGCCACGGTGCCGATATAGCTGACGGGGATGTACCATGTGATGACCTTCCGCCACACCAGGAACAGTCCGCACAGGATCAGCAGCAAAGCGCTGACCTCGCCGATGCAGCCGCCGGTGAGGCCCACGAACATCTTGGGCAGGTCGTACATCTGCTGGAGGCCGGAGAGGTTATTCTCATGAAGCAGCGCCATGGGGGTGGGGTAGGTCGCTGCGTCGAAGGTCCCGAACAGGGAACCCAGGAAGCCGGGCAGGTCCTCCATGCCCGCCATGTGGAATACCGGGGTGGAGGTCCGGGGCCCCACCCAGGTGGACATCTCCCCCGCCCAGGAGAGCATGAAGGCCCGGGCGGCCAGGGCGGGGTTGAGGAAGTTCTTTCCCACACCGCCGAAGAGCTGCTTGACGACCACGATGGCGAAGAAATCGCCCACCAGCAAAATCCAGTAGGGGATGGTCACCGGGCAGACGAAGGCGATCAGCATACCGGTGACAACGGCGCTGAGGTCGCCCAGGGTGTTGTTCTTTTTCAGCAGCGCACGGTACAGCCACTCAAAGAAGCAGCAGCCCGCCACGCTGACCAGTGTGGCCGCCAGGGCCCTGGGGCCGAAGTTGTATATGCCGAAAGCCAGCGGCAGCAACATGGCGATGATGACCTCGCCCATGATGTGCCCCGCGCCGTCCCTGGTGCGGAGATGGGGCGAGGTGGAGCCGATCAGGTTCAGTTCCTTGTAATCCATGGTCAGCCCTCCTTCTTTTTCTCTTCCTCCGCCTTGGCGGCCTTTTCAGCGGCGGCCTTGGCGGCGGCTTTTGCGTTGTTGATCTTCTGCTTGCCCGCACGGAAGGACTGCACCAGATGCAGCCGCCCGGGGCAGATATAGGAGCAGGACCCGCATTCGATGCAGTCCAGCAGATTGGCCTTCTCCAGCTCCTGGAGCATCCCCGCCCGTTCGTACTGGTACATGAACACCGGCTGGAGGTGCATGGGACACACGGAGATGCACTTGCCGCAGCGGATGCAGGCGGGGTACTCAAGGGTGCGCTCCTCCTTCTCGCAGAAGGCCAGGATGGCGTTGGTGCCCTTGCCGATAGGGGCCTCCATGTCGTACTGGGCGTGGCCCATCATGGGGCCGCCCATGAGGATCTTGAAGGTCTCCTTCTTCACGCCGCCGCAGGCGTCCAGCAGGTCCCGTATGGGCGTCCCCAAGGGGCACAGCAGGTTCCTGGGCTCCTTCACGCCGGAGCCGGACACCGTGACGATCCGGTGGGTCACCGGCTTGCCGTGGCAGACAGCGTTGTAGATGGCCATGGTGGTGACCACGTTGAACACCGCGCAGCCGATGGCGGCGGGCAGCGCGCCAGGGGGCACCTGCTTGCCGGTGATGGACTGGCACAGCTGCTTCTCCGCGCCCTGGGGGTAGCGGGTCTGGAGCACGTCCACCACGGCGGGGGCCTTCTCCTCCTCGATCTTCAGCTTGAGCATCTCGGCTGCGTTGGCCTTGTTGGCCTCCACGGCGATATGTACCAGATCCACGCCGAAAATGCGGGCCAGCAGCCGCACGCCTCCCAGCACCTCCTCCGGGTGCTCCAGAAGGGTGCGGTGGTCGCTGGTGATGTAGGGCTCGCACTCGGAGGCGTTGACGATGACGGTGTCCACCTTCCCCAGGCCGGAGGATATCTTCACATGGGTGGGGAATGTGGCGCCGCCCATGCCAACGATGCCCGCCTCCTTGACGATGTCGCAGATCTGCTGGGGCGTCAGGCTGCCGGGGTCCTTGGGCGGAGCCAGGCCGGGACAGGGGGTGTCGTTGAAATCGTTTTCGATGACCACGCTCATCACCGGCACGCCGGAGAAGTGGATGCGGGGCTCCACCGCCACCACCTTGCCGGACACGCTGGCATGGACGGGGGCGGAGACGAAGGCGGGAGCCTCGCCCACCTTCTGTCCTACGGTCACGCAGTCTCCCACCGCCACACAGGGGGTGCAGGGCGCGCCGATGTGAAGGGACATGGGGATCACCACCCGCGCGGGGGGCGGCAGGGGCTCGGTCGGCTTCTTATTGGTGGCGGCCTTGTGGTCGTTGGGATGGATGCCGCCAAAGAAAGCTTGTGCCATAGATTCACCTCATTCTTTTCTCTCACTCTTTCTCTCTTCCAGGCCGGAAGCCCAAAAGATTCTGTTTATCATCATACTCCTATTTGCCCTCCATGTCCAGATGTTTTCCGCTATTTTTTGCTCTTTTTTTGGCGGAATAGATGAAAATACACCGCACTTTTGTTAAAAAACTGACAAGCCTGAAGAAAAGCGGGACGGCTGCGCGCAGGCTTTTTCGGACAAAGGAGCATTGGGCTTTGCCCAAACCCACCAGAGACTCTGGCCCCAGGACCCTGCCACCCTTTGAAAAGGGCAGGCCCAAACTTTAAGAAGCTGTATTCACAGGCACCCAACGCCTGTGAATACAGCTTCCTGCTATATTTTACTGCCGCAGCTCTACCACGGTAACGCCGTCCTCCCCCTCGCCGTACCGTCCCAGCCGGAAGGACTTCACGGAGGGGTGCCGCTTGAGCTGCTGGTGGACCGCCTTCCGCAGCGCGCCGGTGCCCTTGCCATGGATGATGGTCACCACGTTCAGCTTGCCCATGACGGCGTTGTCCAGGAACTGATCCACCTGCAGGTCCGCCTCGTCGGTCATGAGCCCCCGGATATCCAGCTCGTTCATCGCCGCCCTGGCGCCCGCCAGACGGATGGCCGTCGCCACCTGCCGCTTGGCCTCCTTCTTCTCCCGGACCTCCGCCTCCTCCACCAACCGGACCTCCCCGGCCTTCACGGTCAGCTTCATGTTCCCGGCCAGCAGCTGCAATCTCTCCCCGTTCACCGCGGTGACCACAGCCTGCTTTCTCGTGCCGCCCAGTTCCACCAGATCGCCCTCCCGGATGGGCCGGCTGGGGGCGGGGATGGGCTCCTTCTCCACCTCAAAATGCAGCTCCTCCTCCATCTGGTTGAGCTGCCCCCGGATGGCGGCGCGGGCGTCGTTGACATTCTGCCAGTTGGCGGCCTTCTCCTGCTGCCTGCGCAGCTCGGCCAGCTCCTCGAAGATGGCGTCCGCCTGGGCCCGCGCCTCCCGGACGATGCGCCGCGCCTCGGCCTCACCCCTTGTGCGGGCGTTCTCCTTGGCCCGCTCCATCTGCTCCCGGAACTCGTGGGCCCGCTTGGCGTCGGCCTCCCGCTGGGCGCGGAGGCGCTCCGCCTCGGTCTGGTCCTTCTCCAGCCGCTGGCGCTTCTCCTCCAGCTGGGTCAGTACGTCCTCGAAGCGGATGGACTCGCTGTCCATCTGCGCCTTGGCGGTCTCAATGACGGCGGGGTCCAGCCCCAGACGCTGCGAGATGGCGAAGGCGTTGGACTTGCCGGGAATGCCGATGAGCAGCTTATAGGTGGGCCGCAGGGTCTCCACATCGAACTCACAGCTGGCGTTCTCAACACCCTGGGTAGTCATGGCAAAGGTTTTCAACTCAGCGTAATGGGTCGTGGCCGCGATCTTGCCGCCGCGTTCCCGGACGTGCTGGATGATGGCGATGGCCAGGGCCGCACCCTCAATGGGGTCCGTGCCCGCGCCAAGCTCGTCGAAGAGAATCAGGCTGTGTCCGTCCGCCTCCTCCAGGATCTTCACGATGTTCACCATGTGGGCGGAGAAGGTGCTGAGGCTCTGCTCAATGCTCTGCTCGTCGCCGATATCCGCCAGCACCCGGTCGAAAACGCTGACCGCGCTGCGGTCGTCCGCCGGAATGTGCAGGCCGCACTGGGCCATAAGGGTCAGCAGCCCCAGAGTCTTGAGGCTGACGGTCTTGCCGCCGGTGTTGGGGCCGGTGATGACCAGGGTATCGAACTTCTGGCCCAGCTCAATGGTGATGGGCACCGCTCTGCCGCTGTCCAGAAGGGGATGCCGGGCATGACGCAGGCAGATGCTGCCATTGCGGCGGATCTCAGGCCGGGTGCCGTTCATTTTATAGCTCAGCTGCCCCCGGGCGAAGATCAGGTCCAGCCGCACCAGCAGGTCGTAGTCGGACAGGATGTCGCCGTGGCACCCCGCCGCCTCGGCGGACAGCTCCCGCAGGATGCGTTCAATCTCCTTTTTCTCCTTGGCCTCCAGCTCCTTCAGCTCGTTGTTGGCCTGGACCACTCCCATGGGCTCCACGAAGATGGTGGCGCCGCTGGAGCTGACGTCGTGGACCAGTCCCGGCATACTGCCCCGGAATTCCGCCTTCACAGGCACCACGAACCGCCCGTCCCGCTGGGTGATGATGGCCTCCTGGAGCACCTTGCTGTAGCTCTGGGAGGAGATGATCTTCTGCAGGATCTGCCGCCCCTTGGACGCCGCCGCCCGGATGTGCCGCCGGATGTCCGCCAGAGCGGGGCTGGCGTTGTCGGCAATGACGTCCTCCTCCAGGATGGCGGTGAAAATTTTCTCCTCCAGGAACCGGTTGCCCCGCAGAGAGCAGAAGAAGACGTCGATGGCGGTCTTCTGACCGTCGTCGTTGAAATAGTCCCGCACCCGCCGGGCGCAGCGCAGCACCCCGGCAATGTCCAGCAGCTCGCGGGTATTCAGCGCGCCGCCGTGGTCGGCGCGGTACAGGCTCTCCGCCACCGGCCGGATACCGGAGAAGGCCGGGGAACCCTTGAGGCCGATCATGTCCCGGGCGGCGTCAGTCTCGTCCTGGAGGCGGCCCACGTCATCCACGTCCGTCTGCGGGACGATGGCCAGCGCCCGCGCCCGGGATTCGGCGCTGTTGGTCTGCTCCGCCAGCATGTTCAGAACCGCCGGGAGCTCTAAGGTTTTTATGGATTTGTCAAATAGTTCGCTCATATTCTTTCTCCAAAAGCAGATCGGAGCCGCATTTCTGCGGCTCCGTAGGCTGGCGCTCCGGCAGGCGCGGCGTCCTCCGGCATCTCTCGGGTCTCCCCTGTCAGTACCACCGGCGTGTGGCTGCCACGAAATTAACCGCCTCAAAGCGCCGCTCTATCTTATCTCTTATTATAACCGCTCTATTCAGATTTGTAAAGAATTTTCTTGTCATCAGGCGATTCCACAATCTCTCTCAAATACACAGCATACCACTCGAAATCATGCGGATGCCGCTCCTCTGTTATGATGACCTCACTGGTTTGGAACTCCGGCGAAACCACCTTGTATTATTCAACACCAATCCTACTCATCGTATACGCCATAATTTCCTCCCGGACCAGCGCCGTCCCATCACATCACCAGACTCGCCGCCTGATACGCCGCAAAGGATACCAGCCACGCCACCCCCAGCTGCCAGACCAGGGTCAGCGCGGTCCAGCTGAGGCTGTTCATCTCCCGGCGGATGGTGGCGATGGCCGCCACGCAGGGCGTATACAGCGCGCAGAACACCAGGAACGCCAGCGCCGCCGCAGGTGTAAAGGTAGCCGCCATGACGGTTCCCGCCGCCGCGTAGTCCGTCAGGCTGAACCCATAGAACAGGCTCATGGAGCCCACCACCATCTCCTTGGCGATAAGGCCCGTCAGCAGCGCCACCGCCGCCTGCCACACCCCAAAGCCCATGGGCGCGAACACCGGCGCGATGAAGCCGCCGATCACTGCCAGGATGCTGCTGGAAGTATCCTCTACCATCTGTAGATTCAACCCGAAATTTTGCAGGAACCAGATGGCTATGCTCATGGCCGCAATGACCGTGCCCGCCCTGGTCAGGAAATCCCGCACCCGCTCCCATACGTGGAGCCAGATATTGCGCAGGGTGGGCATCCGGTAGGGCGGCAGCTCCAGCAGGAAGGGCGCTGGCTCACCCTGGAACAGGCTTCGCTTGAGGATTAGTCCGGAAATGATGGCGATCAGCGGCCCCAGCACATACAGGCCGAACACGATCAGCCCCCCATACCGCGGGAAGAAGGCGGCGGTCATCAGTCCGTAAACCGGCAGCCGCGCCCCGCAGGACATGAAGGGCACCAGCAGAATAGTCATCCGCCGGTCCTTTTCGTTCTCCATGGTTCGTGCGCCCATGACAGCGGGTACCGTACAGCCGAAGCCCATAAGCATGGGGATAAACGCCTTGCCGGAGAGTCCAAAGCGGCGCAGGGTCCGGTCCATGACGAAGGCGGCCCGGGCCATGTACCCGCTATCCTCCAGCATGGAGAGAAACAGGAACAGCAGTGCGATCATGGGCAGGAAGGTCAGCACTCCGCCCACACCCGCAATCAGGCCGTCCACCAGCAGTCCGTTCAGCCACTGCGGCGCACGGAGGGCGTCCAGCCATCCGGACACGCCGGGGCACAGCACGTCCTCCATGAACCAGGCGATGCCGTCCGACAGCCACTGCCCCGGCCCGCTGAAGGTCAGGAGGAACACCGACAGCATCATCCCCAGGAACAGCGGGATGGCCCAGATCCTGTGGGTCGCCACGGCGTCGATCTTCTCTGTAACGGTTGGCTCGCCCTTGTGGTCCTTCTTCTTCACCGAGGCGCGGACCACACGCTCCACAAAGCGGTAGCGGCTGTCCGCCAGCAGGGTCTCCCGGTCCCCAAGTGGGCTGGACGCCTCATACTCCCGGGCGATGGCGTCGATCTTGCCCAGGACCGTCTTGTCCAGCTCCAGGTCCCTGGCCACCTCCTCATCGCCCCCCAGCAGCTTGATAGCCGCCCAGTGAGCCGGGATTCCTTTCTCGTAGGCCCGGTCGTGGATCAGCGCGCTGACCCGGTGGTGGATGGCGTGGGTGAAGTCGTCGTACAGGTCGTCCGGCTCCACGGTGAGGCCGGTGTGCATCTGCCGGTGGGCCTCCTGAACCAGCTTGTCAATATTCACGCCATCCCGGGCGGAGATGGGCACCACCGGCACCCCCAGATGGGCGGAAAGCCGCCCGCAGTCGATGACGTCCCCCTTCTTCTCCACTTCGTCCATGAAATTCACCGCCAGCACCACCGGACGCTCCAGCTCCAGCAGCTGCATGGTCAGGTAGAGGTTCCGCTCCAGATTGGTGGCGTCCACGATGTCGATGATGGCGTCGGGCTGTTCGTTGATGATGAACCTCCGGGCCACCAGCTCCTCCATGGAGTAGGGCGACAGGGAGTAGATCCCCGGCAGGTCCACCACGGTGAAGCGCACGTCGCCCAGTCTCGCCTCGCCCTCCTTCTTCTCCACCGTCACGCCGGGCCAGTTGCCCACGTACTGGTTGGAGCCGGTGAGGGCGTTGAACAGCGTCGTCTTGCCGCAGTTGGGGTTGCCCACCAGGGCCACCTTCCACTGGCGCTGGTCGTGGGCAGCGGGATCGTAGGCGCTGGGATGCTCCTGCTGCTCGTGGCGGTGGGCGCGGTGCATGGCCTCCAGGTCCCCGGGGCCGGCGCACCCCATTTTGCACCTGGCGCAGTCTCCATGGCAGGCGGCTCCCAAATGGTAGGCGCTCTCCGACACAGCCTCCTGCCCGGCTCCCGCCGAGACGGCTGTCTGCCGGACGCGGATCTGGGCGGCGTCCTCCTTCCGCAGGCTCAGCTCATAGCCCCGCAGCCGCACCTCCAGGGGGTCTCCGAAGGGCGCCGTCTTGATGAGCTCCACGCTGGTGCCGGGGGTCAGACCCATATCGATGAGCCGCCGCTTCACCGCGCCCCGCTGGTTGCCCACCTGTTCAATAATGCAGCTGCCGCCTACAGGCAGCCGGTCCAATGTCATATTCTCCTGTTGAGCCTTCATATCAATCACCATGCCGACCGCAAACCGGTCTGCACAAACAGGGATGAAGGAGTGCAGGCAAGCGGTCGCCTTTCCTGTAGAATTAGTAGGAGGGGAAGCAAGCTGCAACGCACGGGGGATGAGTCGTAGATTACTTCCAGAGTTCAAAGCAGAATATCAATCAGCGCTGGGATCACCTTTTCAAGCGCAAATAAGTGGCGCATCGGGCCCGGACACTAAGGATTGTATTAACATCTGTTAATTGCCTGGTGATCCAGTCACTGCTTTCTTCTCACAATATTGTTTATGAGGAGGATGCTGTTTGAAAGTTGTATTTCCTGCATGCTGTGGGGTAGATGCTCACAAGTCGCCTCTGGCAGCAACCATCATCAAAACAGCAGGGAACAGTTTGCAGTCAAGTTACCAGAAAAAACGCTTTTCTATGTTCAATTCGGATCTGACTCGCTCATAGCTGCCGGGCCGGTCTCACCCCAGGCAATCATGAATCCGCCGGCAAGGAGAAATCTGGAATTCCGTTGACCTGATCATGGTTGATATGCCCGAACATCTCAAGGAGCAGCAGCGTGCCAAAGCTGTAATACAGGCTATTCGTTTTCTTGAATCTCAAGGCATTAAAGTCGGTTAACCCCTTCCGCCTCTCTCATTTGCCTCGAAATTTTTCTCTTTTTCGGGGCTGCCTTTTTGCGCCCTTCCTCTCTATTCTTCTGATCGGTGGATCTTTCACACTACGGCCTCTTTCCTATGTATACGGATTACCGCTACTTTATTCTGCTGAAGCTTCTTTGTCAAGGGGTTTTCTGAAACTTTTCAGGAGTTTTTTTGCATACGGCGAGCCAGACCAGGATGCGCAAAAAGAGGACCGTGCCGTTCCATACCACCGGGGCAGAAAGCATATGATCTCCGTAAGCCTCTTCTGCGGTTTTGTGGTGACTTGTCATCCCACATCTTACCGCCTCCTCTGAGGTTTGCCTTTGTTTTTTTCAGATTTGCTCATTTAGAGAAGGGAAGATATCCTTGTGCAATCTGAGGGGACGGACTATAATAATAGAAATCTGCTAATTCTCGAAGATTACCTTGACGGAATTTTGACTTTCTCCCTATATAACAAAAAAGACTGGAGGTGTTCGCATGGCATACAGAATTTTGATCGTTGATGATGAACTTATCCTGACCGAATTGCTTTCAACCCATTTGCAGGATCACGGATATACGGTTTCCGTAGCCAACAGCAGCGATGAAGCCCTGGCGAAGCTGACTACAAAGCCAAATCTCATCCTTCTGGACATCAATATGCCGGGGATGGACGGGCTGGAGCTGTGCAAGGTCATTCGGAATCATATCGTTTGCCCTATCCTGTTCCTGACGGCGCGGATCACGGAGCAGGATAAGGTTAACGGCCTGCGGGCCGGAGGGGACGACTATATCACCAAGCCTTTCGGCTTGCAGGAATTGCTTGCCCGCATTGAGGCCCATCTGCGCCGGGACGAGCGG
>JAAWQM010000043.1 GCA_022800525.1 Oscillospiraceae bacterium | reverse complement strand
GGAGGACTACAACGCGGCCCGGAATGGCCGATGCCCCTCCCGGAGGTGCAGCTTTGGCGGATAAGGAATACGTCTTAGGGAACAAGGCGCGGGAGCTTTTGACCTACACCAACCAAGCGACGAAGATCGTGACGGACGATGTAAGCCAGAGGGACGTGCGGAAAATCCTACAGAAAATCGCTGCCCTCGACGACATCCGGGATGTGAAGCAGGTATGCGGCCAGATGATAGGCTACCTGGACCGAAAGGACAAGCAGGGGTTTACCAAGGCCGCGTACCGCTGCTACGGCGAGGATATGAGGAAGACCGCAAAGGGCATTGTCCGGGACATCCACGCAGCCAACGGGAAGATGTTTGTCATTGAGTATGAAGACCGCCTACGCCTTATCGGCCAAATTCTTGACGGGTGCAGCCTCATGTTGGAGTACATTCAAATCTGTCTGGACATGGGCATTATCTCACTTGAGAAAAGCAAGGTATGGACAAAGAAGGTGCTGGACGTGAAGTATATGTCCGCGTCGTGGAAGAAAAACGACGGGGCGAGGGCGAAGAAGCTGGAAGACGAGAAGCGGGCGGAGGAATCCGCCCGGCAGGTTGCCGTGGTGAAAACCGCGATAAGCCAGTACAACGCCGAAAGAAAGGTTCAGCCAAACAGAATTTAGATACTCGGCGGAGGCATCCGCCTTGTGTTAGGGTGCGGCCCGTATTTTTTCCGCGTCGAACTGGTGGCTCCGTTGCCCCTATTGCAACTCCAGCAACGGTGCGACGAACGCGCAGAACGTGAACTCCAATGGCAGTTGGAACAACAACAACTGCTCCAACACGTATGGAATCCGCCCCGCTCTGATGGACCGTGAGAATTAGTAGCCTGGGAACAGGCGAACACAGTACACCATCATCAAAGGGGGCCGCATCCTGTCGAACGCCTGCGCGCGGGCAGACGACAAATACATCACACCGAGGCGGGCCGTCCTTGATGGGACGCAGCCCGCTGCCGTGGGGGAGCGGGCCGGTGTTAGGCATGGGCTGGCCGACCTCCCCCTATCCCCGGCCAGCCAAGATTTTAGGTGATTCACGGCATGACCTACGAAGAAATGTGCCAGTTTGAAACGCTGTATAAGGCGTACCTGACGGCACGGAAGGGCAAACGGGGAAAGGCCGGAACCGCCCAATATGAGGCAAACGCCCTGGCCTGCACGGAAAAGCTGTCGCGGCTCCTGCTGACCAAAACCTACCGGCCAAGCAAGTTTGAAATCTTCAAGGTGTACGAACCGAAGGAGCGGGACGTACAAGCTCCGGCGTTTGTGGACAAGGTGGTGCTGCACGCCGCCACCGACAACATCCTGTACGACGCAATAACCAAGGGCTTCATACGGGACAACTATTCCAGCCAGAAGGGCAAGGGGACCCACGACGGCCTTGCACGCTTAAAGCTCCAGATGGTCACATACTACCGCCGGTACGGTACGGCGGAGGGCTGGGTGGTCAAAGCAGACATCCGGCACTTTTTCGCATCCATCGACCACAGGAGACTAAAGCGGGCGCTGAAAAGGCTGTTTATCCGGCGGGGTCTGGATATGGAGCTGTACGACCTGCTCTGTATCTACATCGACGCATCGGACGGCCTGCCGCTGGGCTACCAGACAAGCCAGCTTTTCGCCCTCCTGTTCCTGGACGAGTTCGACCACTGGATAAAAGAGGAAAAGGGCTGTGAATCCTACGGGAGATACATGGACGATTTTTATATCATCGTCCAGACGAAGGAAGCGGCGCAACAGCTCCTTGCTGAAATCCGGGAATGGATAGATAGCCTGGGGCTGGAGCTGAACGAGAAAACGGGCATCTTCCCGCTGCGGAACGGTATCGACCTTTTGGGCTTTCATAGTTACCTGACCGAAACCGGGGCCTGCGTCCAAAAGCTGCGCAAGGATGGGATTGAAAGAATCCAGGCACGCATCCGCTACTGGAGGGCGGCATACCCCGCCGGAGAGATTACCAAGGAGAAAATCATAGACCAATTTCAAGGGTGGGACGCACACGCGGCCCACGGCGACACTCACGCATTACGGCAGAAGTACGCCGAACAGGTGGGGGAGATCATCGGGGAAGTGCCGAAAATCCACAGGAAAATCAACTCCACCAAAGAGGCCCGCATCCGCAGGAGGGCGAAACAGCAACGGTGCATCCAGAAGAAAAAGGGTGTGCCGGTTTCTTTTGCCCGGCCAGCGATGGAAGGACCGCGCCCGGACGACATACCGCCGTGGTAATTCAAAACCACCGTTTTGCTCGCCGCTTACGCGGCAACCGCAAAACATGGTAAATAACAAAACAGGAGGAAATTTTATGGCATCTGTCGCATTAAGCGCAAAGGCCGTCGGCTCTACCGTCAAGCTGAAAGTCGGCGGCACGGCGCGAAACTTCATCGTGGTCCACAAAGGCAAGCCCAGCGCCGCCTACGACGCAAGCTGTGACGGCGTATCTACTACTGCCATCCTTACAGTGCATATGAACGTGGAAGCAATGAGAACGGGAACCGCATGATTCGGCGGAAGGTGCCGAAGGGGACGGACTTCACCGGGATAACGGAAGAAGATACGCTACAGGTCCAGCGGTGGGTAAATGAATACCCGCGCGGCATACTCGGTGGGAAGTGTGCCGCGCGGGTATTGCTGGAGCTTGCCAAAGAAGCCGGGATAGTGGGCCTTGAATTGCTTTTGTGAATAATGCACAAAAAAGTATTTTGGGTTTTTCTGCATTTAACTATTGACATTTCCCAGAATTCACCTAACAAAACAGCAAAGGCCGGGCACTTGGAAAAAGTACTCAGTCTTTGCCGTTTCCAGAATTTTGAATTTCTCTTTGACCGCAAGAGCCAACCGCTCCAATGTGGCGGGACCACAGCAGGACGCCCCGGAACTGATGCCAGAGGACAGCGCGGCTCCCGCCCTCAACCCTCCATATATCGATAGAGGAAGGTAACGATCTGTCCGCGGCTGCAAATGCCGTCGGGGTCAAAAAGTCCGCTGTCATTTCCCTCCGTGATTCCGCGGCTTACGCCCCACGCCACCGCCTGGGCGTACTCCGCGTCCGAAGGCACGTCGGCAAACGCGTCTGTCAGCAGGAAGGGCCGCCCATCCAGCCTCCATAAGTAGGACACGGCCATCGCCCGGGTGCAGGGCTCCGCCGCCGCGAAGACCTCCCCCTCGACCAGCCCGTTCTCATAAGCCCACAGCGCCGCCTGATAATAATAATGGGTAGGCGAAACATCCGCAAAGGGATTCACGATCTGCGGCTCCGGCCGGCCTGCGGCCCGCCATAGGCATACCACAACCTCGCCTGTCGTGCAAGACCGGTCCGGAGAGAACAGTCCGCCTCCAGTGCCCGTCACAATATCGCTGTCGGTGGCCCAGGTCACCGCCTGTGCGTAATACGCATCCGGCGCCACGTCGGAAAATGTGCCCACCGCCGCCACCGGCTTCTCTTCAGCATCCTTCTTGGCCTCCGCCGCAGCGGCCACAGCCGCAGCCCGATCAGCCAGAACGTCTTCCGTCACATATACCCGCCACAGATCGCCCCGCTTCAGCCACAGGTACCCGTCCCAGTGGAACGCCCGGTCATACTCAAAATCCACCAGAAGGCTTCCGCTTTTGTCATAGATGCCCCACAGTCCGTCCTCGTTCTGCACAGGGATCACGCCGCCGCTGCATGACAGGGCGCTCTTGCCATCCGTGGTAAAAAGGATGGAGCCCGTACTGTCCGCCACGCTCCGGTGTCCGCCGCTCTGGACCCGGGCCACGCCCTCCGTGAAATTGCTGACCATGTTGAACCGGAAGCCTGTGAGGAACCGCCCGGACTGGTCCACATAAGCCCACATGCTGTTCTTCAATACCGCGCCGGAGCCGTTCACGCAGGACACATACCCATCGTACTCCAGCGGAAGGATCTCATTCCCGTCCGGATCGATAAACCCGTAGAGCGTCCGGTCCTCCCCGCCCTTGAGACCCACGCCGGCCATCCCTTCCGAAAAAGGCGCCGCCTCGTCATATTGGTAGGCGACCGCCAGCTCTCCACTGATATCCCGGTAGCCCCAGGAGCCCTCGCCGGCCTGGAAGCGACGGTACGCACGGTTCCCGGTCTCCACCCACTCGCCAAAACCCGCCGCCGCAATCCGCCCGTCATGGTAACCGCTGCCAAAATCCACGTAGGCGTCGGTAAGCGTACAGACCTCACGACCATCCAAGTCCACCACACGGTAAACCAAAGGCGCACTCTCAGGCACCTCCGCCTCTTCGGACTCCTCTTCTTCCGTCTCCGCATAGACAGGGATGACCGCCAGGCCCTCGCTGAACTGAATGCGGTCTCCGGGCTGGAGCGCCGCCTCCGGGAAACTGGCCAGCTCCCGGCCCTCGATGTCCAGCAGGACCAGCGCCCCGCTCCGATCCTGGACGGCAAAGGCCCGCCCCTCGGCAAAGGGGAACGCCTGACGGTAACGGGCGGCAATGGCCATCCGTCCGGTCAGGTCCATGTAGCCGTACCGGCCTGTGCCCTCCGGAGAGACCACAGCCATGCCGTCCTGGAAATCCTCCGCGTAGGCGTACCGGGGGGCCGCCAGCTCCGTACCATCAGCGAGATAGAAGCCGTACAAGCTGTCCTGCAGCACAGTATAAATGCCATCGGACTGGCTGTAGCCCGCCACCTCATCTATTTTTACAGTGGCAATCTCCTCCACCACCGCCAGGGCAGGGACAAGCAGCCCCTGGCATAGCAGCAGAGCGAGAATCATGGCGAGCAGCTTCCTTTTCATAACAAAAATCCTTTCCGCAGCAGTTTGCCGGTTGGTCAACGGGGCCAGCGCCCCACTATGTTCACCCCAATTTTAACCGAAAGCACAAGGGATTTCAAGGGGAGTCCAAGAAACGTAACGCAATTGTAACGGAAGGGCCGCCAGATCATTCCAGCGGCCCCATATCCTGTCAGATCATCTCTTCAGATGCAGCTTTTTCCGCTCCAGAACGGTGGTGAACAGCTTCCGCAGCTGGGCGGACTCCTCCTCCGGGTCCTCCATCTGCGCCTTGGGGAGAATCCAGGCGTGAGCGCCAGAGAGGAAGAGGTAAAACGCCTTCCCGGTCTCCCGCACCTGGGCCAGATTCTCAAAGGCAAGCCTAGCCTTGTCCTTCCCCACGGTGACGCGGATGCCGAAGCCGCTGATCTCGATCTCCTGGATGTAGCTCTCCCGGCCTGACCGGCGCAGCTGCTCCTTAACTTTCAGATGAGTGGAGAGAACCAGCCACAGCGTCACCAGCAGCGCGAACACCGCCGCCCCAACGGCTGCCAGCCCTACCTGCGCCGGCAGGGAGACTCCGGCCTGGATACTGTACAGCAGGCTTGCCAGAGCCCCCACCGCGCCAAAGCCCGCGATGCCGCCCCGCCACCGGCGCAGCACCAGCGATAAGTAAAAATCCAGCGTCTCCCGCTTCCCTATGGTAAAATCCCAGTGGTATGACATATCCGGCTCCTTTCCGCCAAAATGGCCCCGCCCCGCAGCCGCGTCACTGCCTGCACACAAAGCAGCGCCAGCCCTCGGACTGGTTCTCCTCCGCTATGGCAAAGCCCTGGGACTCCAGGGCCTCCCGCACCTCCGCAGCCCGCTGTTCGATCACACCGGAGGCGATAAACAGCCCTTCCTTTTTCAGCAGACCGCCTGCGGCGGGGGCCAGCGCAATGATGACGTCTGCCACAATGTTGGCAACTACGATGTCATAGCCGGTCCCCATCTCCTTTTGCAGCCCCGCGTCGGCCAGCACGTCCCCGGCCCGGACGGCGTAGCGGTCCCGGCCCACTCCGTTCAGCGCGGCGTTGGCGTAGGCAATATCCACAGCCTTTTCGTCAATATCGCAGGCGAACGCCTCCTTCGCCCCCAGCAGCAGTGCGGCGATGGACAGAATGCCGCTGCCGCAGCCCAGGTCCGCCAGACGGGTCCCGGGCCTCACGTACTTCTCCAGAGCTGTAAGGCACAGCCGGGTGGTGGCGTGGCTCCCGGTGCCGAAGGCCAGTCCCGGCTCCAGGCGCAGCTCCACCCGGTCCCTGATGTCGGCGGTTTCCCAGTCTGGCACCACAATCAGCCGCTCGCCGATCTCCATAGGCTTATAGAACGCCCTCCAGTTGTTCTCCCAGTCCGCGTCCTCCAGACCGTCTATGGTCATAATCAGGGGTGTGTACTCCGGGTGGGACTCCTTCATCCGCGCCAGGGCGATGCGCACAGCGGCCACGGCGGCGAAGCCCGCCTCCCCCTCCTCCACATAGAAGGTCACCCGGCACTTGCCGGACATGGAGCGGTCCAGCTCCTCGTCCACATAGTCCCAGTACTGCTGGTTCTGCTCCAGGAAGCGGCGAAAATCTGCCTCGTCCTCGATGACCAGTCCGTCGATGCCCAGGGCGCTGAGCATGGTCTCCACCGGCTCCAGGCCGGCGGGGGATGTGTCGATATGCAGGGCAAGCCATTTCATGACAGTGTTCCTCCTGAAACTTGTTCTTTGTTGATATTATTTCCGAATTTAAAATTCGGAAATAATATATTCGATTTGAGCCATTTTGCTCGCCCCTGGCGGGGCAGCCGCAAAACATGGCAATGATTACTTCCGATCTTTCGGTCCGGAAGTAAGAACAGCTTGTTTTTCATCACTCATCCTTTTTTCGGCTCTGGGTTCCTTACCCGCTGGAGCAGCTGGAACACGGACGTGGGGAACAGCATCCCCACCGCGATGGACACCGCCAGCAGAACCGTGGTCAGCGCCTGGTGAGAAAAGGCATCCAGATCGTTCCGCATGAAAAACTGCATGGTCCGGTACAGCGAGCCGCCCGGGACCAGCGGGATTGATGCGGTAATAAGGAATAGCGTAGCCGGGCACTTCACCGCCCGGGCCAGGGTCTCAGCGTAGACCGTCAGGGCCACCGACGCGAAGAAGTAGCGTACCACATCCTGATCCGAGAAGAAGCCCATGAGGAGGTACACCCCCCAGGCCAACAGCCCGCCCAGACTGGCCAGCAGCAGCCGCTCCCGCCGCACATGGAACACCATGGCGAAGCCCAGGGAGCCCAGGAACGCCGTTGCCAGCTGCATAACGTAAACCATTCTACCGCCTCCTTTACACCAGCCCCGCCGCCAGGGCGAAGCCGAAGGCGATGGTCAGCGCCAGCAGCACGGCCTCAATGCAGCGCATAAGGCCGGAAATGGTGTTGCCGCTGAACATGTCCCGCAGGGAGTTTGTGAGGGCCACGCCGGGGATGAGCAGCATAATGTTGCCAATGGAGATCATCTCCACATTGTCCCCCAGGCGGAACTTCACCGCCAGCCCCGCCAGCAGTCCGCCCAGGCAGGAGCACAGCAGCGCGGAGAGGAAGGCGTTGGCCTTGGTCCCCCGGATCAGCCGGTCCGTACACTTGAGCAGCACGCCGATGACGCCGGCCGCCGCCGCGTCCAGCCAGCTGCCGCCGAAAAACAGGGAGAAGGAGGAGGAGACGAGGACATAGGAGAAAACCTGTGTCCCGAAGCTGTACTGGGGGACATTCTCCAGTTCCTTCAGGGCGGCGCAGGTCTCCTCCAGGGAGAGGCGCTCGGCGCAAATGCGGCGGCTGAGCTGGTTGAGCAGCTCCAGGCGGTGGAGGTCGTTCTGGCTGCCGGTGATGCGCCGCGTCTGGGTCACCGCGCCAAAGTGCTTGGCGTAAATCGTGACCACGATGGATGAGGTTATGGTGAACACGTCGGCCCGCTCCGCGCCGAAGGACAGGCACAGGCGGCGGATGCTGTCCTCCACCCGGCTGACCTCGCCGCCGCTTTGCAGCATGTACTGGCCAATGTCCAGAATCTGATAGAGGTATTCGTTGGCCTCGTCGGCGGACTCCAGCCGCGCCAGCTGGCCCAGCTCCGCCGGAGAGAAGACGTGAAAGGGATGTTCCTGTTCCATAGGGGGTCTCCTGATGTAAGAAAGTTTTCTGAATGAGTACATGCCCTTATACCACAAAATGGAACAGATTGCAAGGGGATTTTGACCAGCCCCAGGGAAATCGATTTTCAACTCAGGAACCGGCGAACAGCAGAATCCGTGCAGGGGCGCACATTGCGCGCCCCTGGGCCGAAGGGCTCATGCGCGGAACAACAGGCGCGGTTCTGCCCTTCAGCGCGGGCGATTACATGATGTATTATGCACACAGCGGGGCAAATCTTATGCTGAATTCATCCCTTTTTTCCTCTGACAGGCAGGGAGGCTAAAAATACCTCTTTCGACAAATTGCGCGGTTTCCGGTGTATTTCAGCATTTTTTCGCCGGTCTGTGAACTTACTGTTCCTCTGTCGGATTTTGCGGACCGGTTCACATAAAGAAGCGGATAATTTCAAGTACAGCAAGTTATAAACATTTTCCACAGAGTTTTCCACACTCCTTTTTCACAGGGCCGCAAGCCTTCCAGGAGGGTTTTCCACAGTCCGGGAAAAGCTGTGGAAAGAGTTTTCCACGACTTTTCAGGTGGTCAGACGTTAACATAACGACAGTTTTTGCATATTTATCCCATTCCCGGCGGTTTCCCGCCGGGCGGATGGTATCCCCCCCCACCAAATTGACTTCCCTGGCCCGCTGACCAGGGACCCTTGACGTTTTCCCGTAAAATATGGTACACTAAACCAAACCAAGAAGGAGGCAAAACGAAATGAGCGAATGCTGCGGCTGCCATAAAACCAGGGTACGAAGCGAGGAGGAACTGAAAAAGCTGACCAACCGCCTCAGCCGCATCGAGGGGCAGGTAAGAGGTCTGCGGGAGATGCTGGAGCGGGACGTGTACTGTATCGACGTGCTGGTCCAGGTATCGGCGGTGAACGCGGCGCTGAACAGCTTCAGCAAGGAGCTGCTCAGCGAGCATCTGCGCACCTGCGTGGCGGACAACCTGCGCCAGGGCAACGACGAGGTCGTGGACGAGCTGGTGACGGCCCTGCAAAAGCTGATGAAATAGAAAACGCAGCAGTTCCCTGCCGCCCATGAAAAATGGGCGCTGACCAGACATCACCTCCGAATTGAAGGGCCGGAAGTGATATTTGCCATGTTTTGCGGCCATGACCGCGGCCCGCCAATCCGCCTACAGACTGTCCGGCGAATATTCCCCAAACCCTTCGCCCAGCACCTCGTGGGCTTCACAGACGATAATGAACGCAATCGGGTCAATGGCGGTGACGGTGGCCTTGATAGCGGCAATCTGGTTGCGCTTGAAGGCGCAGAGCACTACCTGCTTCCGGTCCCCGCTGAACCCGCCCTGTCCATCCAGAAGGGTGATCCCCAGGTTCATGCTCAGCAGCTGCCTGGCGATCTCCCCGCTGCGGCTGCTGATAATATACGCCATTTTGGCGTTGACGGAGCCGTAGACCACCATATCCATAGCAATGCTGGAGATGTACATGGCAATGATTCCATAGAGGGCGTTGTTAACGCTGCGGAAGGTAATGGCGTACAGGCAGATCACCGCCACGTCGATTCCCAGGCACAGCTTCCCGATGGAGAGGTGCCGCAGTCTGTACTTCAGCAGCCGGGCCGCCAGGTCCGAGCCGCCGGTGGTAGCCCCTACCGTCATCAGCATCCCCATGGAGACGCCCACCAGTACGCCGCCATAGATGCAGGCCAGCAGCGGCTCCTCCATGGGCTGGAAGGTGTGGAGCAGGTCAAGGCCGTCGATCATCAGGGAGCTGATCCCCATGGCGGACAGGGACGTGACCAGCAGCTTGAGGCCCTGCTTGCGCACGCCGATGGTGAACAGCGGGATGTTCAGGAAAATAGAGGTCACGCCTACAGGCATGACCGGAAACAGGCGGTTGATGATCTGCGCCACGCCGGTAAAGCCGCCCATGGAGATGTTGTTGGGCTGGAAAAACCAGTTGAAGCACAAGGCGTACAGGGCGCAGCCCAGGACGATCATTCCGTACACATAGAGCCAACGCAGGACCGGATTTTTGATTTTCATATAGGACCTCCCCAACAAAAGGCAGGGCCGGACAGCCCCGCCGGTGTATATACAGTCACATTATACATCTTTTCGCCGGAAAGGGCAAGAGGGAACCGGAAAAACATGGATGGGCTTATGGCGGACCGTTGATTGTATTGCTTTTTTTTCGAAAATCCTGTATAATAGGTCCTGAAAAGGAGAGACGCCTATGCAAATTATTGTCATCAACGGCCCGTTGTCCGAGCGGGAGCAGAAGATCTGTGTCCGCCATATGACAGCCAAGTATCCTATGAGCGCCATCGAAAAGCTGTACCTGGAGGTTCATGAGGACTACGTGGACGTCCGCTGCACCCTGCACCGCTGCCGGGAGCTGCGGAAAATGGGCGGCTATTGCATCAGCGAGCCCGCCACCTGGAATCACGCCAAGCAGGCCGAGCTCCGGGATACGCTGCCCAACGCCATCGGGGAGGAGCTGCCGTGAAAAGATGGACCGGTATCTGGCTGCTGTGTCTGGCATGTCTGCTCACCGCGTGCGGGCAGAAGACACAGGAAACCACCTCATGGACCACAGAGGCAATGGTCCGGACCATTCTTACCTCCCAGGATACAGCGGAGAAGACCCAGATGATCGCCTGGGGAGACGAGCTCTTCGATCCATATATCACCGGTTACTATGGGCTGAAGCCAAAGGAGCTGGCGGACGGCGCTGCCGCCTACGCGGGCGGTGTGTCGGCCTTGGAGGTTGCCGTCCTGCAGCTGGCGGAAGGGGCGGACCCCGCCGCAGCCGTCCAGTCCCTGACGGCATATATCGACAGCCGGGCGGGCTCCTTCGCGGGCTATGCGCCGGAACAGTACGCCATTCTGGAGAGGTCCAGAGCGGTCAGCAGGGGGCAGTATGCCGCGCTTCTGATCTGTCCAGACCCGGACGCCGCCGAGGCTGCGTTCACCGCCTGCTTCTCCAGCGACCCGCCGCCCTTACCGGCAGACGACCCGCCGCCCACACAGGCTGGCGATCCGCCCGAGCCCGCCCAGGACCAGCCGGAAGCGTTTGAAGAACCCTTGGAGCAGGAGCCTGCGCCAGACGCGCCTGACCAGCCAGATATCCCCCCGGACGAGGTGCCTCCGGCGGAACCGGCATCCGAGCCTGAACCAGTCCTTGATCCTGCCCCGGAACCGGAACCTGACCCAGGACCGGAGGCTGCCCCGGAGCCCACCCCCTGGAGCTACGATGAACAGCGCATCTTGGACGCCTGGAACAGCGGCGGCAGAGACGGTCTGCGGGAGCAGGACCTTGCGATTCTGGAGGCCCTGGAGAGCATCCCCGCCCTGACGGATCCGGGACTGACGGACTACGAGCGGGAGCTGGCCCTCCACGACTGGATGATCTCCTGGGCGGAGTACGACCCCGGCGCGCTCTCCAGCGGCCCCATTGGCGAGCCAATGCCTGACAACGACAATCCCTATGGCTTCCTGACCGGGCGGAAGGGCATCTGCCTGGGGTACGCCTCCACTTTCCAGCTTCTGATGGATCTCAGCGGCATCGAGTGCATCACAGTCCATGGAACGTCCCACGCCGGTACGGCGGACCACGCCTGGAATCTGGTCCGGCTGGACGGCGAGTGGTACGCCGTGGACACAACCTGGGACGATCCCGTCGCCTCTTTCCAGGTTTCGAAGTCTACCGCCCATTTATATTTCAATGTGACGGACAGCTTCCTGCGGCAGCATGACCACCAGTGGGATCCAAGTACGGTTCCTGCGGCTGAGGGCGCCGTATGGACCTGGAGCTGAACGCCCGGACATCAACTTATTGATATTGATAGGGGGATGAAAATGATGGAAATAGGAGACGAATTAACAATTGATGAATCTGGTGATTTGAAAAGATCTGTGGGATGGAGCATTAATCATCAGGTCAGTGTCTGTCAGAACCTCCTGCTTGTTTGACTGTGGTTGCCAGACTACTCCCATTTTTCTGCAGGAGGTTCTCTCTTTTGCTAAAGCTTTATCGCCCCCCAGTTGAACCGGGGGGCGATAAAAGCGCTAACTAACAAGAGGCCGCCCTCTTCAGGGCGGCCTCTTACGCTGAGGGCTGTTTTTACAGCCCCTTTGAATAAATTCACTCAGAGGCTCTTGTCGTCCACATACAGCTCGCGCACAGCGTTAGGATCAGCGGCGGGCTTTGCGGCGGCGGGAGCGGCCTTGGGTTCGTCGTGGGGACCGTCTCTCCAGGCCAGGAACTTGGGAGCCACCTGGGGGAAGAGCGCCAGACTGAGCACGTCCTCTTCGCTCTTGGCGATGTCCTTGAACTCCGCCTTGTACTTCTCCAGCTCAGGCTCCAGCAGGTCCGCCGGGCGGCAGGTGATAACCTCGTCCTTCTTGATGCCGGCCTTGGCGCGGACTTCCTCGTTGACCTTGCCGGGCAGAGCGCCGTACTCGCCCTTCAGGACGCCGCGGGACTCCTTGGTAAAGGTCTTATACCGCTCGCCCATAATGACGTTCATGACAGCCTGGGTACCAACAATCTGGGAAGAGGGAGTAACCAGCGGGGGATAGCCGTAGTCCTCACGGACGCGGGGAATCTCCGCCAGCACGTCATAGTACTTATCCTCCTTACCAGCCTGCTTGAGCTGGCTGATGAGGTTGGACAGCATTCCGCCGGGCACCTGATACAGCAGGGTGTTGGTGTCCACGTTCAGCACCTTGGGGTCCAGGGAGCCGGTCTCCTTCAGACGCTGGGCCACCTTCCGGAAGTGGACGGCGGCGTCGCTCATCTTGTTCAGGTCCAGCTTGGTGTCGCGGACGGTACCCTGGAGGGTCGCCACCAGGGATTCGGTAGCGGGCTGGGCAGTGCCGTTGGCCAGGGGGCTGAGGGCGGTATCCACGATGTCCACGCCGGCGTAGGCAGCCATGAGGTAAACCATGTCGCCAGTACCGGTAGTGTTGTGGGTGTGCAGGTGAATGGGCATCTTGACGCTCTCCTTGAGCCGCTTGACCAGGGAGTAGGCGTCCATGGGCAGCAGGAGGTTGGCCATGTCCTTGATGCACAGGGTGTCCGCGCCCATCTGCTCCAGCTCCTTCGCCATCTTCACGAAGTAGTCCTCGTTGTGAATGGGGGAGATGGTGTAGGAGAGGGTGGCCTCAACGATGCCGCCATATTTCTTGGTGGACTTGATGGCCTGCTCCAGGTTGCGGATGTCGTTGAGGGCGTCAAAAATACGGATGATGTCGATTCCGTTCTCCACGCTCTTGCGGCAGAAGGCGTCTACCACATCATCGGCGTAGTGCTTGTAACCAAGGATGTTCTGGCCGCGGAAGAGCATCTGGAGCTTGGTATTTGGCAGATGCTTGCGCAGGGTGCGCAGGCGCTCCCAGGGGTCCTCATTGAGGAAGCGCATACACACGTCGAAGGTCGCGCCGCCCCAGCACTCCAGGGAGTAATAGCCGATGGAGTCCAGAATCTCACAGGCGGGGAGCATGTCGTCGATGGTCATGCGGGTAGCGGCCTGAGACTGGTGGGCGTCGCGGAGGATGGTATCAGTAATCAGAAGAGGCTTCTTCGAGAGAAATTCCATTGTTTCCATTGAAACACTCCTTTCCTGATGCTTTTTGGAAAAAGCACCAAACCTTTGCCCGCCCGGCGGGCATACTTTTCCCCCAAGGGAAAAGTACCAAAAGCTTGCTCAAGGGGGCGGACCCCCTTGAGAATCCCCTGAACTACGGGGGAGTTTGATGACGCTGCGACCTGACTGGTTTGATTCTGCCGGCAGTGCTTACCCATATGCGCCGGACTTCTGCGGCTACCCACGGATTCTATCGGTAGTGCATACTGCGGCGCCGCTTCTTCAATTGGATTTCAACCACCGCCAGAACCGCCGGATCCCCGGCGCGCACCAAACGGTAGACGCAGGCGCCTTCGGCGCGGCGGCGATATCTTCCGGTAGAACGTTCCGCAGAAGCAGGGACTTCTGACGGCCCATAGCGCTCCGCAGAACAGGTGGTCTTCCAGGTCGTAGCGTAAAATCAAAACCTCCGTAATAAGGTATCGCCCTCCGGGCGATGCCTAAGGGAGTCCAGAACCGCAGGTTCTGGTGCGTTTTTGCCTACTTTTGCCGCAGGGCAAAAGTAGGCGCGGGGTCCGGGGCCGCGCAGGCCCCGGGCCGGCTTGAGAATCAGCTGCACCCTGCTGCTGAAAGCGGCAACGCAAGAATCAGCCGAACAGCGCCATCAGCACGCCGGCTGCGATGGCGGAACCAATCACGCCAGCGACGTTGGGTCCCATGGCATGCATGAGGAGGAAGTTGGCCGGGTTGGCCTTCTGGCCCTCCACCTGGGACACGCGGGCCGCCATAGGCACGGCGGACACACCGGCGGAGCCGATCAGAGGATTGATCTTCTCCTTGAGGAACAGGTTCATCAGCTTGGCCAGCAGCACGCCGCCCGCCGTACCGAAGCCAAAGGCCACGACGCCCATCAGCATGATGGCGATGGTCTGCATGGACAGGAAGGTAGTTGCGGTGGCCGTTGCACCGACGGAGATGCCCAGGAAAATGGTGACAATGTTCATCAGCTCGTTCTGCGCGGTCTTGTTCAGGCGCTCCACAACACCGGACTCCTTGAACAGGTTGCCCAGCATCAGACAGGCAATCAGAGGCGCGGCCGAAGGCACCAGCAGAGCCACGAACACAGTAACGACGATGGGGAACAGGATCTTTTCCCGCTTGGAGACCTGGCGCAGAGGGCGCATGACGATCTTCCGCTCCTCCTCGCTGGTCAGCAGCCGCATGATAGGCGGCTGGATGACCGGCACCAGCGCCATATAGCTGTACGCCGCCACGGCGATGGGCCCCAGCAGATGGGGAGCCAGACGGCTGGTGACGAAGATGGCCGTGGGGCCGTCCGCGCCGCCGATAATGCCGATGGAACCGGCCTCAGCAGCATTGAACAGATGGGACAGACGGCAGCCTGCGTAGGTCATGAAGATACCCAGCTGCGCGGCAGCGCCCAGCAGCAGGGTCTTGGGGTTGGCGATCAGGGGACCGAAGTCAGTGCTCGCGCCCACGCCCATGAAAATCAGACAGGGATAGATGCCCAGCTTGACGCCCAGGTACAACACGTCCAGCAGGCCCACGGAAATGGACTGGCCTGCCTGGACCGCGCCCAGCACAGCCTCGGACACACCCAGATCATTGCGGAGGTGATCCAAAAACGCCTGGGTAATCTCGCCTCCGCCGAAAATTTCCCAGTTGACGTGCCCGCCGGCAAACAGGATCTCATGGTACATCTCCGCGCCGGGCAGGTTGGTAATCAGCATACCGAACGCAATCGGCAGCAGCAGCAGGGGCTCAAACTTCTTCACAATCGCCAGGTACAGCAGAACGAAGGAAATGATCATCATGACCAGAACCTTCCAGTCCCCCGTGGCGATCTGATAGAAGCCGGTCGCCTGAATAAAATTCATGATAGCTTCCATTTAGTATTCCTCCCAGCGTGCGGCGCTCAGGCGATCACGCACAGCAGAGCGCCGGAGTCCACCGCCGCGCCCTTGGCGGCGCTGACGGAAGCGATGGTGCCGCCGCAGGGAGCCATGATCTCATTCTCCATTTTCATGGCCTCCAGAATAAAGAGGATGTCGCCCTTCTTCACGGTCTGGCCGTTGCTGACGCGCACGTCCAGGATGGTGCCGGGCATGGGGGCGGAAACCTTCTCGCCGCCGGCCACAGGAGCGGCGGCAGGCGCCGGAGCCGGAGCGGCGGCGGGAGCGGCGGCAGGCGCGGCGCCGTCCATGGTCTCAATGGTCACTTCATAGACGGTGCCGTTGACGTTTACTTTGTACTTTTTCATAACTCTTTCCTCTCTTCTTAATTAAAGTTTTTTCACGGACAGGATGCGGATGCCGCTTGGGTCGGTCCCCAGCTCCTCCGCGATGGCTACGGCAATCGCCGCAATCATCGCCTGACGGTTGGGGATGGCGTCGGACTGCGCCGCGGGAGCAGCGGGGGCCGCGGCTCCCGTGGGCGGTGCGGGCGTCTGATCTCCCATGGATCTGCAAATGGCGCTCATGGCCATGCTCAGGAGAATGATGCAGATCAGACCGATAAAGACGATCCCTACACCCATCAGAATTACGAAGGGAATAGATGGCTCCATTAAGATGATTCCTCCTTCTCTACAATGATGTGCGCGGCACACCGGCAGGCGGACCGCGCCCCTTTCCTGTGGAAACCGGGACGGTTTCCACTTGCGCGAAATTGTTTTCAGTATAGCAAACTTCCCAGAAAATTTCAATACCTTTCCCTGCATATTTCCGACAACTTTTCGAGCTTTTTCTGGGGTTCCCTTTTTACAGTTGACGTGGTATGATGGGGAAACAAGAAAAAGACCGGAGGTACACGCCATGCGCTACAGCTCCATCGCAAAGGGCCGCTTCCTGGCCCGCCCCAACCGCTTCATCGCCCACGTGGACCTGGAGGGCCGCACGGAGGTCTGCCACGTCAAGAACACAGGCCGCTGCCGCGAGCTGCTGACCCCCGGCGCGGCGGTCTACCTGGAACGCTCCGGCAATCCGGCGCGAAAAACGAAATATGACCTCATCGCCGTGGAGAAGGGGGACCTGCTCATCAACATGGACGCCCAGGCCCCCAACAAGGTTTTCGGAGAGTGGGCGGCGGCGGGGAAATTCCTGCCGGGGCTGACCCTCATCCGCCCGGAGTTCACCTGGGAAGACTCCCGGTTCGACTTTATGCTGGAGGACGCCCAGGGCCGCGTTTTCGTGGAGGTCAAGGGCGTGACGCTGGAGGAGGACGGCGAGGTCCGCTTCCCCGACGCGCCTACGGAGCGGGGGGTGAAGCACCTGCGGGGCCTCCAGCGGGCGGCGGCGCAGGGATACCGGGCAGCGGTGTTCTTCGTTGTCCAGATGAAGGGCGTGACCCGCTTCCGCCCCAACGACAAAACCCACCCCGCCTTCGGCGCGGCCCTGCGGGAGGCCGCCGGAAATGGGGTGGGCGTGTATGCTTATGATTGCCGGGTCACACCGGACAGCCTGGATCTGGACGCGCCGGTGCCGGTGGATCTGACGCCCTGGGGGGAGCGGTAGGCCATCGTACACCGCCGGTCCGTGGTTTCGCCGTCCTCCGTCCAGATCTCCTTCTCCCGGATGAAGCCGCCGCGCAGATGGGTTTGCAGGGAAGCCGTATTGCGCTTCCCCACGTCGGAGAGCAGCGTGACTGCCCCGTGGTTTTCCTCCAGGAATTGGATGGTATCCGCCAACAGCCGGGCCGCACATCCCTGCCGCCTGTGGTCCGGGTGGGTTGCCAGGGCTTCGATCTTCCAGGTGTCGGGCCCCTCAAAAGGCAGCAGCCGCAAGGCGCTGGCCCAGAGCCCGTCCGCCGTCTCAACCATCCAGAAGCGTCCCGGCTGGGCGAAGAACTCCTCCCGCATGAACGCGGTGTACCCCGCCTCATACTGTTCCAGCGAAGCGGCTATCGTCTCCGCCGGGAACATCTCCTGGCAGTTCTCCAGGGAGTCCTCCCGGTAAATCGCCAGAATTTGAGGGATGTCCAGCTCCGCTGGAGATTGGAGAACTAACAGCATGTCAAATGCTCCTTTCCACGATTCAGCCGTCCAGCCCTTCCAGCTCCTCCAGCCAGAGCCGTGCCACCGCGTCGGAGGGCATCCGCCAGTCACCCCTTGGACTGAGGGACACGCTGCCCACCTTGGGCCCGTCGGGCAGACAGGACCGCTTGAACTGCTGGGCGAAAAACCGCCTGTAGAAGCTCTTGAGCCACTTCAGAATGACCGCCCGGCTGTACTTGCGTCCCAGAGCCGCCTCCGCCAGCCGCAGCACCTTCCTGGGCGGGAACCCCCAGCGGACAATGTAATAAAGGAAGAAGTCGTGCAGCTCGTAAGGCCCCACTAAATCCTCGGTCCGCTGGCTGATCTCCCCCTGTACGGCGGGCAGCAGCTCCGGCGACACAGGAGTATCCAGAATATCCTCCAGCACGTGGGTCAGCTCCTGGTCCTTCTTGAGGTTGTCCCGGGCCACATAGTCCACCAGATGGCGCACCAGGGTCTTGGGGATGGAGGCGTTGACCCCGTACATGCTCATGTGGTCGCCGTTGTAGGTGGCCCAGCCCAGGGCCAGCTCACTCAGGTCCCCGGTGCCGATGACCAGTCCGCCGTTCTGGTTGGCGATGTCCATAAGCACCTGGGTCCGCTCCCGGGCCTGGGCATTCTCGTACGTCACGTCATGGTCGTCCGCGTCGTGGCCGATGTCCCGGAAGTGGCTGCGCACCGTATCCCCGATTGGAATTGTTTTCAGCGACGCCCCCATGCGCTCAGCCAGGAGGACGGCGTTGTTTTTGGTCCGGTCCGTGGTCCCGAAGCAGGGCATGGTGACGGCGATGATATCGCTGGCAGGGCGGTGAAGCATCCCCATCGCCAGGGCGGTGATGAGTAAAGCCAAGGTACTGTCCAGCCCTCCGGAGAGGCCGACGACAGCGGTTTTGGCCCCCGTATGCTCCAGCCGCTTCTTGAGCCCCAGGGCGGCGATGGTCAGAATTTCCTCACAGCGGTTGGCCCGGTCGGCGGCGTTCTCCGGAATAAACGGCGTAGGGGACACATACCGCCGGATTTTGGTCACGCAGGGGGTAAACTCCGCCTCATTCCAGCACAGCCCCGTGTCCCGCACCGCAGGGAAGGGGGTCAGCCGCCGCCGCTCATAGACCAGCCGCTGCACGTCGATGTCCGCGATGGTCAGCCCGGTGGTAAAGCGGTGCTCCGCCAGCATGGCCCCGTTTTCAGCGATCATATTATGACCGGTGAACACCAGGTCGGTGGTAGACTCGCCCTCCCCGGCGTCGGCGTAGACGTACCCGCAGCACAGGCGGCCCGACTGTCCCACCACCAGCTGACGGCGGTAAGCGGCCTTACCCACCACCTCATTGGAGGCGGAGAGGTTCAGAATCACGGTGGCCCCGGCCTCCGCCAGCCGCCGGGAGGGCGGGTCGCTGGCCCACAGGTCCTCGCAGATTTCCACGCCCACCTTCAGTCCCGGCACCGCCGGACAGTCAATGATGCTCTGCCCCAAGCCCATAAATGTTGTCATGCCGTCCGCGCCCCGCAGGGAGAGGCTCACATGACCATCCAGGCCCTCTAAGCGTTCAAACCACCGTTTCTCGTAGAACTCCCCATAGTTGGGCAGATACGTCTTGGGCGCCACCGCCAGGATTTCGCCCTTTTGAATCATCACAGCGCAGTTGTAGAGCTTCCCCGCCGCCCGCACGGGCATCCCCAAAGCGGTCAGGATATCCAGATGCTTGGTGGCCTCCAGAATGGTCCGCAGGCCCTCTTCCGCGCCGTCCAGCAGCGTGTCCTGGAAAAACAGGTCCTCGCAGGTGTACCCCGTCAGACACAGCTCCGGCAGCGCTAAAATCTTGACCCCCTGCCGGGCCGCCTCCCGGATCATCGTGAATATCTGCTCCGCATTGTACCGGCAGTCTGCTACTCTGATCTGCGGCGTGCCCGCCGCCACGGTGATAAAACCATCCTTCATGAATGTTCCTTCTTTCTTATTATCCCCCCTGCCAGGGGACGGGGGCGTACTTTTCCCGCAAGGGAAAAGTACCAAAAGCTTGCTCAGGGGGCGTACCCCCTGAGAACCCCTGAACTACGGGGGTGTTTAGAAACGCTACGACCTGCCTGGTTTGATTCTCCCGGCAATGCCTGCCCAAATGCGCCGGATTTCTGCGCCTACCCACGGGTCCTATCGGGGGTGCTTACTGTGGCACCGCTGCTTGAATTGGCTTACAACCACCACCAGGACTGCCCGGCGCGCCGTTTGCAAAATGTTTCGACACGCTGAATCCGTGTAGGGGCGAGCATTGCTCGCCCGCGCACCGTAAGGCTGCATCGAGGTCACGGCGGTGCATTGTAGGGGCGGATATCATCCGCCCGCATCTAAAGGGCAGAACCGCGCTAATGAAAATGCGTGGCCGACCGTCCCCTACTGATTATTATTCCTGGGCCGTCTCCGGAACCGGCGGTAATTGTTGTTCTTATTCTCCTGACGCGGCTGCTCTCCCTGCTGCCTTGCCGCCGCGCGGTCAGCCGCCGCCTTCTTCTCCGCCGTCGTATCCACCGCCGGACGCACCGGCAGCTTCTCCACCTTCTCCGCCTTCTCCGCCCGCGCAGGCCGCTCCTGCCTCTGCGGTTTTGCCTGCGCTCCAGGCTTCTCCTGCTGCTGGCGGGACCTCTCATTGTTCCGGCCCCTGCCCCGGTTATTATTATTGTTGTTATTCCGCCGCCGGTCGTTCCTCCGGTCCTCCTTGGCCGGTTCCGCCGCCAGCACGGACGGAATACTCACGGGCTCCCGCCCCGGACGGCGCACGAAACGGCTCTCCAGTCCGCCCGACGGCTCCTCCGGCGTCAGCCGCGCCGGACGGTCCTTGGGAATCTCAATCCCCTCACGGCTCCCCTTGCCGCTGCGCAGGACCCGGATCTCTCCCACCTTATACCGCCTGGGCGACTCCGGCGCACTATCCAGACGCACCTGCACCTGCTCCTGAAGCAGATCCACGCCGCTGACGTTGCCCACGCCGTCAGGCGTATCCACAAAGCTCTCATTCCGGGGCATCCGCCTGGTCGCGTCCTCATACGCCGCCTGCTCATATTTCAGACAGCACATCAGACGCCCGCAGGTCCCGGATATCTTCGTCGGGTTCAGACTCAGATTCTGCGTCTTGGCCATCTTGATGGAGACCGGGATAAACTCCTCCAGAAACTGGCTGCAGCACAAGGGCCGCCCGCAGATGCCCAGGCCGCCCAGCATCTTGGCCTCGTCCCTCACCCCGATCTGCCGCAGCTCAATCCTGGCGCGGAACACCCCCGCCAGATCCTTGACCAGTTCCCGGAAGTCCACCCGGCCGTCGGCGGTGAAGAAAAAGATGATCTTGTTGCCCTCAAAGTTGCACTCCACATTGACCAGCTTCATCTCCAGCCCGTGGGCGGCGATCTTCTGCTCGCAGATGCCGAAGGCTTCCTTCTCCCTTTTCTTGTTGTAGGCGGCGGCCTTGTGGTCGTTGTCGGTGGCAATGCGGACCACAGGACGTAGAGGCTGGACCACGGACTGGTCCGGAACCTCATGGTTGCCCTCCACGCACCTGGCGAAGGCAAGCCCCTGGGCGGTTTCCACCACCACATACTCGCCCGCCTCAATCTGGAGGCTGCGGGGGTCAAAATAGTAGTTTTTCGCGCCGTCGCGAAAACGGACGGAGATCACCTGTGACATGAATCAATTCCTCTTTTCCTATGAATGCTCCCTGCAAATGCAGATTTTACAGCTTCGGGTCGTCTGTCAGACCCAGCAGATAATCCGCAGACACCTTGTAATGTTCACAGAGCCGCGCAAATTTTTCAAGTGAAATAGTCCCCTTACCATGTTCCATCTCACTGATATGACTTTTCTTCGTTTCCAGCAATTGGGCCAAATCGCTTTGCGTTGCGTGATGCTCTTTTCTGAGCTTCAAAATGCGCTGGCCAAATTCTTCTTTATCAAACATGAAACTGCTCCTTGACAAGTTCCTCCAAAAGGAATATACTGTAACCAACAATGTTCCTTTTAGGGGAACAACGAATCGGAGGTGAAAGACAATGCGTATTCTTGACGAAATATATCGCGAATGGTATATGATGAAAAACGGAAACTCACCGGACAAAGGGGAAGCGCAAAGACGGTTCAGCGCGTTATGGGAGCAGGCCCACGCGAAGCTGGACAGAGATTTTTCGGAAGAACTTCGCAACAGCATATTCGAGTACATGGACGATGAGTGCAGCCGCGATTTTCAAGCGGGCTTCCGCCTGGGGGCGCTGCTGATGGTGGAAATATATTCCACCGCTTTGTCACTGTAGGAGCGGCCCTCAGCGGCCCTTTCCATGCTGTGAGGGCGGGAAAACGCCGCTCAGCTCCACCGCCAGCGCCCCGGCCAGATGCCCCACGCCGACGTTATAATTGCACTGCCGGATCAACCTGCCCAGCACGTCCGCCGCGGCGGCCATCCTTCCCCGGCCCATGGAGCGGGCCAGCTCCCGCGCCAGCGGAGCGCCGTCCATCCCGCAGCTGACCGCCAGTCCCTCCGCCAGCAGGTCCCTTGCGCCGGACAGCAGACCCTGCAGCGCCTCCCGGGAAACCTTGCTGTTCTCCAGCCCGGCGCAGAAGGCCGCCAGCTCCGCCGCGTGGCCCGCGCACAGCAGCCGCGCCAGCTCCTCCGCCCGCTCGTCGGACTCCTCCGCCTCCTCCTGGGGGGGCGACAGCTTCCACTCCACCGTCCGGGACCGGATGGTGGGCAGCAGTACCGCGCTGTTGACCGCGCAGAACAGGAACGCCGCGTGGGACGGCCCGTCCTCCACCACCTTCAGAAGGACGTTCTGGGCCTTGGGGTCCAGCGCGCCGCAGTCGGGAAAAACAAAGACCTTCCTGTTCCCCTCGTTGGGCAGGTTATAGGCGTCCGCCACCGTGTCCCGCAGGATGTCCACAGCAATATTCTTATGTTCCGGGTCCTGGACCACGGTCACGTCCGGATGTACGCCCTTCAGCACCTTCCGGCAGGCGGGGCACTCCCCGCAGGGCCTGTCCGCCCCCTGGCACTGCATGGCCGCCGCCGTAAACCGGGCCGCCGCCTCCAGGTCCCCCTGCCCGCTGAGGACCACCGCGTGGCCCAGGGCGTCCCGGGCCGCCGCCTCCCGGATGCGCCGGGACAGCCAGGGCTCTCCCGGCACCGTCAGACGCTCCACCGCCATGAGGCCTTCCTCCTCTCCATCCTACAAAAATCATTTCTATTTTATCACAGTCCCGGTGAAAAAATCAACAGAGAAACGAAAAAAGCTGGCTGGGCATCCGCTCCGGGCAAAAATCATCTGGAAAACCTGTATAAAATTTGCCGTTACCTCTTGCAAAGCGGGAAAAAGGCTTTTATAATAGAAGTCTCAGTGGAAATATTGGAAAATAACTTTACAATAGGAGGATTCAAAGCAAGTGAGCAAAAAGTTTGTGTACCTGTTTTCCGAGGGAAACGAGCACATGCGGGAGCTGCTGGGCGGCAAGGGCGCCAACCTGGCGGAAATGACCAACCTGGGGATGCCCGTGCCCCGGGGCTTCACCATCACCACCGAGGCCTGCACCCAGTACTATGAGGACGGCCACACCATCAACGCCGGGATCCAGGACGAGATCATGGAGTATATGGCCAAGCTGGAGGACATGACCGGCAAGAAGTTTGGCGACATGGACAACCCCCTGCTGGTCTCCGTCCGCTCCGGCGCACGGGCCTCCATGCCTGGTATGATGGACACCATCCTGAACCTGGGCCTCAACGACGAGGTGGTGGAAGCTTTCGCCAAGAAGACCAAGAACCCCCGCTTCGCCTACGACTCCTACCGCCGCTTCATCCAGATGTACTCCGACGTGGTCATGGAGGTGGGCAAGAAGTATTTTGAAGAGCTCATCGACGCCATGAAGGCCAAGCGGGGCGTGACCCTGGACACCGAGCTCACCGCCAAGGATCTGAAGGAGCTGGCCGCCCTGTTCAAGGACGAGTACCACCAGAAGATCGGCGAGGAGTTCCCCCAGGACGCCCGCGAGCAGCTCATGGGCGCGGTCCGCGCCGTGTTCCGCAGCTGGGACAACCCCCGCGCCATCTACTACCGCCGCATGAACGACATCCCCTCCTCCTGGGGCACCGCCGTCAACGTCCAGGAGATGGTGTTTGGCAACATGGGCGACACCTCCGGTACGGGCGTGGCCTTCACCCGCAACCCCGCCACCGGTGAGAAGAAGCTGTTCGGCGAGTTCCTGATGAACGCCCAGGGCGAGGACGTGGTGGCCGGTGTGCGCACCCCCCAGACCATCGACCAGCTGGCCGAGGTCATGCCCGAGGCTTACCAGCAGTTCGTGGAGATTTCCAGCAAGCTGGAGTACCACTACCGCGACATGCAGGACATGGAATTTACCATTGAGAACAAGAAGCTGTTCATGCTCCAGACCCGCAACGGCAAGCGCACCGCCGCCGCCGCCCTGAAGATCGCCTGCGACCTGGTGGACGAGGGC
>JAAWQM010000042.1 GCA_022800525.1 Oscillospiraceae bacterium | reverse complement strand
GTCAAAAGCTGGGAGGACAACTGGGATATTCTGAGCGCCTTTTTCGCATATCCCACCGAGATTCGGAAAATCATATACACGACGAATATCATTGAGGGCCTGAACCGTCAGTTCCGCCAGATCACGAAAAACAAGCCCAGCTTCACCAACGACGATTCCCTGCGCAAGATGCTCTACCTGGCCAGCAGGAAAATTGTCGAGCGCTGGACCGCCAGATGTCGAAATTGGGACGTGGTTTTGTCCCAGCTCCAGCTCATGTTCCAGGACCGCCTGACCCCGACTTACTCTTAGTATTTCCAAGCAGGGAGACGGCATTCACGCTGTGCGCGCATACCGTCTCCCTGTCTGGAACACAGGTGGGCATGCCGAGTTAAGCCGGGTTGCGTCCAGCCCGGGAAATCCTCTGATTTGCTCCTGTTTCCTTGACTACAGCTTGTCTGCTTTTACACAAAATTTTCTGACGGGCTCCTAAAACGGAAATGCCGACCGACAACTTTTTTGTTAGTCTTGGGACTTGCAATTTCCTTAACCTCTGTATTGATTGGGATCAGCTCTGTCAACTCAATTCTGGTATCCTTATCGGAAATGGATAACAAGACGCCCATTTACCTTACTATGCAGAACACGGGGTTATCCCTTGCCATCTATGCTTTCTCAATTGCAAACTGTCTTGTTGTTACAAATTATTGGATTATCACACAACGGTACAACATGGCCATTTATAAAGCCTTTGGTTGGTCTGACAGACAACTATAGCAACCATCAAAAAAATCGCCAAGGGTTGACAGAGGTGGTATAATAGAATCAGGAGATAATCAAATGCCGCACAACGAAACACGAGAATTACTGGTACAAGGCTATGAAGCGACCCATGATGCGAAAGGGATCGCTAAGGCATATTCGGTGAGCCAATGGACAAAGAGCAGTGGACCATGCCCCCTTGAATATGCCGTGGACAACGACTGCTCTTTCTTCCATTCGCCTGGATGGGGAGAAAGCATTTACAACTTACCAGGGCGGAACGACCGGAGAACGTTTTGTTCAGTACTTGAAAGAGACTTTACTTCCGGCCCTTCGGCCAGGTGACATCGTAGTGATGGATAATATGCGTTCTCACCATGTAAAGGCCGTCCGGGAAATTCTGGAGGCAAAGGGTATGAAAGCGCTGTACCTTCCGCCTTATAGTCCCGGTCTTAACCCGAACGAGAAAATGTGGTCCAAGATGAAAGCCATCCTGCGCTGCTGGAAAATCCGCAGTTTCGACTTCCTCCCAGGCGCCATCCAGAAAGCTCTCTTGTGTTTCTCTCCAGAACTGCTCTTATTGGTTCGCCGCTTCTGATCAGTGTTAGATTTTTTGATGATTGCTATAAGCTAGAACAAATCATGGTATCGTCGGAGGGAAACAAAATAACACATTCCGGAGATTCTCAAGGGGGACCGCCCCCTTGAGAGTGCTTTTGTTGCTTTTCCCACGAGGGAAAAGCAGGCCCCGTCCCGGCAGGGACAGCAGGAAAGGAGGCAAATAGTTTGCTGAAGCCCGTACAGTTTGCATAGCGCGGCTATTGCAAATAAATAGGAATTGAATCATGTGATAGCCGCCGTATCGGAAAATCAAACCAGGAGATACGATGCGCTATACAAACCAAAGAGAATACAGAGTCATCCACAAGTGCGGCCGCTGCGGAAAAAAGATGGCCTTCCTCAGCACGAGGCGTTTCCGTGTAAACGCCAACAAGAATAAACTGGACGTCTGGCTGATTTACCAGTGCGAAAAGTGCAAGCACACTTTGAATATTCCCATCTATGAGCGCACGCCGCCGCAAAAAATACCCAAAGACCGCTATGAAGGATTCCTTGTCAACGATGAAGATCTGGCTATCCAATACGGTATGGATGCCGCTCTGTTCAGGAGCAGGCATTATACCATAGAAAAAAGCAGATTGGGTTAACCATTTCGGCATAAAAAACAGTTTGCAGGTCCCCGTCAAGAACCTGCAAACTGTTTTTATCATTCTTACCGCCGCTGCAGAAGCCGCCGCCTGGGGGCAGTCTCCTCCAGGAGACACAGTACCTGGTCCGGGATGGTATCGCTGTAGCCGATCTCCATCAGGATTCTACCCTCCTGCTCCGCCGTGTCCGCAGCCAGACGCTGGGGGTCCAGAAAGTCCATGTGCTGCAAGGTCGCCCGCAGGTCCGTATCCAGGGCCACCCACAGCCCCAGCCCCTCCGGTATATAGACCTCCCGCCGGTAGCTCACCAGCACCTGCGGCAGCAGCATACGCTCGGTCAAGCCGTCATAAAAGTCCAGCAGGACCGGATTGCGCCGCTCCAGCAGCCAGTCCGTCTCCCCCGACAGCAGGGCGCGGCACTCCGCCTCCGTCACCATTGCACTGGTCCGGTCACCGTCCTGACGGCGCTCCAGAATCAGATAGGAAGGGTCGTTATCCATATATTGCAGAGTGAACCGCGCCTCCTCCTGGGCGGGGACCAGCAGTTCCTCAATGGGCTGGGCGGCGGTCCGGTCCCGGTAGCTGGCAAAAAACATCCTGTGGACACAACTGGCGGTGGACGTGGTCCCGGCGGACAGGCGGGAGCGCAACGCGTCATGGTCCGACTGGGTGATCTGATAGTGCAGCTGGCGAGGGCGGGTCTGGTTTGTTGTCATAGGGCCATCCTCCTTTGGTGTATTCAATATATCCAAAGAAAAAGAACTGGTCATGACGTATTTTTGAACAAACTGTTACAAAGTATGAAAAAATTTCCTGAACCGCGTCACAACAGGCGGAGGGAGCGGTATAAACCGCTCCCTCTCTCTATCTTCCTGCCTCTGCCAGCATGTTTTCAATCAGAATGCCATATCCTTTGGTAGGCTCATTGACCATGACGTGGGTCACCGCCCCCACAAATTTGCCGTCCTGGATGATGGGACTGCCGCTCATCCCCTGCACGATTCCCCCGGTCTGCTCAATCAACCGGGAGTCCGTCACCTGAATCAGCAGATTCTGCACGTTGCTGGTGTCCAGTACCCGGACGATCTCAACCGCGTATTCCTCCACTCCGTCGCCGCTTACATTGGAAAGGATTGTCGCTGACCCGGTGTGGACTTCATCGACTGAAGCCACCGGCAGGGCTTCGCCGCTGACCAGCTCGCATTTGTCCATGGTTCCGAATACGCCCCGCTCAGTGTTGGCGTACAGCTCGCCCAGGTCGTGCTGGAGGTCAAAATTCCCTTTCAGCTCCCCGGGCTCTCCGACGGCTCCACGCTTCACTGCTTTCACGGAGGAGTTCATAACCGCGCCGTCGCCCAGGGGCATCAACAGCCCCGTGTCCAGGTCCGTGATGCCGTGGCCCAGCGCGCCGAAGGTTCCAGTGCTGGGATCATAGAAGGTCACCGTACCGATGCCCGCCATGCTGTCTCGGATCCAAGCGCCCAGCCGCCAGGTGCCGTCCGCGCCCTGCACCGGCTCCGCCGACAGCGTCAGCTCCTGCTCGCCCCGCGTCACTGCCAGCTCCACCACGCCGCCGCATTGCAGCAGCGCCGCGAAGTGCTCCGAGCTCTCCACTCCCTTCCCATTGGCCTCCTCGATCACATCGCCCACCTGGAGTCCGCAGTCGGCTCCCGGCGTCAGTACCGCGCTGCCGGTATCCACCTCAGCCAGTCCGATGACCACCACGCCCTCGGCGAAAAGCTTGATGCCGATGGTATGACCCACCGGAACCAGCTGTTCCGCCGGCAGCGCGGCGGCCTGGGCGGGCCGCTGGGTATACAGCAGCGAGGACAGGCACAGCAGCCCGCTAAGAAAAAAAGCCACGGCGCGGCGGTTCTGTCCAGCCATCCATTTCACCACCCCTTTCAAAATTTTGCTGGAATTTGCCGCATCCTGTCTTTCTTGCAGCCCTGTTAATTTATGTGGCTTTGGACAGAATACTCTTTGGAGCGGCTTCTAAAATGAGGCGGCTTTGTCAATGAAAAAAATAGAAGCGCCCAGAATGGGCGCAAAAAAGAAGACGCCGCAGGGAAAACCCAACGGCGTTTTCTAAAAATTTCAGGTTACTCTGGATAAAAGAGTTATGTAAACTGGTTGACTCTGCTGTCAGCGGTCCGTGTTGAACAGCCGCATGATGTCGTCGAAGGGGTCCTTCTCCTCGGCTTTCTTCTCCTCCTCAGCCTGGCTCTTGGCCAGCAGATCGTTGAAGCGGTCCCTGGAGGTCGCGCCGCTGACGCCCTGGCTGGCACCGCCGCTGGTGGGCATGGAGATGACGTTGGCTCCCTTCTTCTCGTCAAAGCCAGTGGCAATGATGGTGACCCGCAGCTCGTCCTCCATGGACTCATCGAAAGCCGCGCCGAAGATGGTGTTGGCATCGGGATGGACGGCCTCCTGAACCATGGCAGCAGCAGCCTCCACGTCGTCCAGGCCAATGTCGCTGGAGCCGGTGATGCTGACCAGAACGCCCTTGGCCCCGTTGATGGAGGTCTCCAGCAGGGGGCTGGAGATGGCCTGGCGGGCGGCCTCCTCGGCCTTGTTCTTGCCGGCGGCGGAACCCACGCCCATATGGGCCAGGCCCGCGTCCTTCATAATGGCGGTGACGTCCGCAAAGTCCAGGTTGATGAAGCCCGCCTTGCCGATCAGATCCGTAATGGAAATCAGAGCCTGCCGCAGCACGTCGTCGGAAATCTGGAAGCCGTTGGCAAAGGTGATCTTCTGGTCGGTGACGTGCTTGATCCGGTCGTTGGGAATGACCACCAGGGAGTCCACCTTGTCCTGCAGGTCGATAATGCCAGCCTCAGCCTGCTGCATCCGGTGGCGGCCCTCGAACCAAAAGGGCTTGGTCACCACGCCCACGGTGAGAATGCCCATCTCCCGGGCGATCTCGGCCACAATGGGGGCCGCGCCGGTGCCGGTGCCGCCGCCCATGCCGGCGGTGATGAACACCATGTCGGTCTCCTCCAGGGCCTTGGAAATCTGGCTGCGGCTCTCCTCAGCGGACTTGCGGCCCACCTCGGGCTTGCCGCCCGCGCCCTGTCCGTTGGTCAGCTTCTCGCCAATCTGAATCTTGTAGGGAGCCACAGACGCGTTCAGCACCTGCTTGTCCGTATTGATCGCGACAAAATCAACGCCGGTCACGCCGGTGTTAATCATTCTGTTCACCACGTTATTTCCGCAGCCGCCTGCGCCGATCACCTTGATTTTTACAATGTTGTCGGGCGCGGTCACCATTTCAATTGCCATATGGTACTTCCTCCTACCAGAAATAGTTGCTTTTGTATCGATGCTGGGAGCAAGCCCCCAAGATAAATTACACCATTTGGTTTATTATAGTCTCTTTTTGAAGGCAGGTCAATAGCGAAGAGAGGGCTTTTTGAAAAAATTTCGGCGAATGGACAAACTGTCCTGCCCTGTCCGCCTCAGCTGGTTTTTTCTGGGATAAAATTGACCTGGTTGTCGTCGCTCATGGTCATACGGATAGTGCCCCGCTCGTTGGGCTCCAGGTAATCCGTCACCACACTCAGCAGGCTGTCCAGCTTGAAGGGCAGGTTGGCGTCGTAGTGCATTTCCACCCGGAACCGGCCGTCATAGTTGAGAATCAAGGTCTCCGGGTCACTGAGGTCCAGGCTGTCCGCCCAGGCGAACATGGTGCGTTTCTCCATGGCCTCCAGCAGCTCGCACAGCCGCCCGGCGGTCATGGGGCTCTCCTCCGGCAGCTTCAGCCGGCCGCTGACCGACGGCTCCATCGCCTGTACGCCAATGACCGTCAGATAGTCAGCCGCCGCAGGAGCGTCCACCATTTCCAGCAGCTTCCCCCCGCTGTTCACCAGCCACCAGGCCCCCGCGCTTTCGACCGCCGCTACAGGCCGGGTCTCTGTGACCTCGATGACCAGCGTGGAGGGGAACTTGGGCTTGGGGCTGACGTCAGTGATGTAGGGGAGGCTGCTATAGATCCTCTGGGAGACCTGGTAGCGGTTAAGCAGGATCAGGTTGTCGCCCACCTCCACGCCGGATGCGGCGATGATTTCCTCCGCCTGATACCGGCTGGCGCCAATCACTGTGATCTCCTCAACTTTGAAAAACAGGGTGAGAGCCGCCACCACCGCCACGGCGGTCAGAAGGAGGGACAGTGGCCGCAGCAGGCGGCCCAGCCCGCCCCTTCTCCGCCTGCGGCGGTTGGGGTTCCGTTTTTTGGGCATTGCGCCCCCTCCTTTCGTGCAGTCCTTTGCGGGCCGTCCTGTGGTTTTCTTTCCTAGGGCGTTTCCTCCAGCGTGATATCCGCGCCAAGCTGCCGCAGGTCGCCCACCGGATCCTCATAGCCCCGCTGGATATGGAAGATGTCCCCGATGCGGGTCGTGCCCTGGGCGGCCAGTCCGGCCACCATCAGCGCCGCCCCACCCCGCAGGTCGGTGCAGCGCACCTGGGCTCCATACAGCTCCCGGACCCCGGTAACCACCGCCACCCGGTCCGCCACGCTGATGTCCGCTCCCATGCGGCACAGCTCGTCTACGTGCCGGTACCGGTTCTCAAAGATGTTCTCCACGAACACCGTGGCCCCCTTTGCCCGCAGCAAGGCAGCCATGAGGACCGCCTGGGCGTCGGTGGGGAAGCCGGGGTAAGGGGCGGTGCGGATGGTTCCAGCGGAGCGCAGGCGTCCGTCGGAGCGCAGGACAATCTGTCCCTCTCCGCCGCTCACCTGACACCCGGAGGCATGTAACGCGGCGGTGACGGTGGAGAGGTGCCGGTGGTGAACCCGCCGCAGCTCCACCTCGCCGCCCGCAGCCGCAGCTGCGGATAAGTACGTGGCGGCGGCGATCCGGTCCGGCATGACGGTATAGGCCGCGTCATGGGTAGGCTGCCGCCCTTGGATGCAGATGGTGGAGCTGCCCGCGCCCCGGACCCTGCAGCCCATGGCCCGCAGGAACTCCTGGAGGTCCGTGATCTCCGGCTCCCTGGCGGCGTTGACCAGCACGGTCTCGCCCTCCGCGCCGCAGGCGGCCAGCATGGCGTTCTCCGTCGCGCCCACGCTGGGCAGGCTCAGGGCGATCTCCCGCCCGGACATGTGCTGGGCGGTGCAACGCAGGCAGCCGCCCTCCTCCCGCAGATCCGCCCCCAGCTGCCGCAGGGAGGACAGGTGCAGGTCGATGGGCCGGGGCCCCAGCTCGCAGCCTCCGGGATAGCTCATCTCCGCCCAGCCCAGACGGGCCAGGATAGCCCCCAGGAACACGACCGAGGAGCGCATCTCCCGCATCAAGTGATCGGGGATGTCCCACCGGCTGATGGACGAGGCGTCCACCGCCAGCTCCTCGCCCTCCCAGTCCGCCGTACAGCCCAGGTGGCGGAGGATACGGATGCTGGCCTCCACATCGCTGAGATGGGGACACCCTCGCAGTACAGTGCGTCCCGGGTGCAGGATGGTGGCGGCCAGAATGGGGAGGACGCTGTTTTTCGCCCCCTGGACGTTCAGCGTGCCCTCCAGACGGCCGCCCCCTTGTATGATGATATGGCTCATGAAATACCCCTCCGCGCATGGATTTCAAGGAACGGCCCCACCCATTCCCGCTGTCTGGGGATGGATACAGCGATCCCTTGGACTAATCCATGGTATGCGGACGGGAGAAAACTGCTACTTTTGCCCGCCGCCCCGCAGGGACATGACGGCGGTGTAAATCTTTTCCGCCGCGTCGATGGTCCCCAGGGCGGACATGGCCGCCGACATGCGCCTGCGACATCCGGCGTCGTTCAGGATATCCCGGGCGGCGTCGTAGAGGCGCTGCCCGCTGCTGTCCTTCTCCAGCAGCATCACCGCGCCCCCGGCATCGGAGAGGACCCTGGCGTTGGACTCCTGGTGGTTGTGGGTCACGTTGGGGGATGGGACGATGATGGCCGGAACCCCCAGGGCGGTCAGCTCACTGATGGTGCTGGCCCCCGCCCGGCAGATCGCCAGATCGGCGGCCCGCATCATGACGCCCATGTCCTGGATGTACTCCCGCACCTCCAGCCCGGGGGCCCTGCTCAAGTCGATCCCCGCGCTGTCCAGGTACTCCGCCATGTGGCGGCACCCCATGGCGCCCGCGCCATGGACGTGGTGGAAGGGAACGCCGTTTCTGGCTTCCAGAGCCATGAACCGGGCGATCTGCCGGTTCATCTCCGTCGCGCCCAGGCTGCCCCAGAAGGAGACAATCAGCGGCCTGCCGTCGTCCATGCCCAGCTTCTGCTTGGCCTCTTGCCTGGTCAGGCGGAAGAAATCCCCCCGCACCGGCGTGCCGGTGACCAGGACCTTCTCTGGCTGCCTGTAGTTTTTCCGGCATTCCTCAAATCCCACCATGATGAGGCTGGCATGTTTTTCCAGCAGGCGAGTAGTGAGTCCAGGGATGGCGTTGGACTCATGGATGGCGGTGGGGATGCCCAGCTTCGCCGCCGCCCGGATGACCGGATAGCTGGCATAGCCGCCGGTGCCGATGACCAAGCCGGCGGGGAACTCCTCCAGCAGAGCCCGGGCCTCGCCGGGAGAGCGGACGAAGTTGCGCAGGGAAATCAGGTTATGCCGGATCTCCCCGGGTGCAAGGGACCGGTGGAAGCTGGAGACCTCCACCGCCCGGAAGGGCCAGCCCGCCGTCTCGATGAGCCGCTTCTCCAGGCCCCGGTTCGCGCCCACGAACAGGATCTCGCTGTCGGGCCTGCGCTCCCTGATGAGTCCGGCCAGGGCAAGCGCCGGGTTCACATGGCCCGCCGTGCCGCCGCAGGTGAAAATGACTTTTATAACGGTTACCCCCTTTACCCAGCTTTGGGGGCTGGGATTTGTCGTGAAACCGAGAGGACGACCCCAATCTCCACAAGCTGAATCGCCAGCGCGGTCCCTCCGTAGCTGAAAAAGGGGAGGGAAATGCCAGTGGAGGGGATGAGGTTGGTCACCACGGCGATGTTCAGGAAGGTCTGCAGGGCGATCTGGGTGGTAACGCCCACAATAAGCAGACTGCCGAACCGGTCCCTGGCATGAATCGCCAGCCAGAAGCCCCGGACAATCAGCAGGGCAAACAGGAGCATGATGAGCGTCCCGCCCACCAGTCCCAGCTCCTCGAAAACAATAGCGAAGATGTAGTCATTGTGACGCTCGGGCAGGAAGCCGAACTTCTGGCGGCTCTTGCCCAGGCCCACCCCCATGAGGCCGCCGGAGCCGATGGTGATGAGGCTCTGGCGGGTCTGGAAGGCGGCGCCCCGCTGGAACTCCAGGTCTCCGCCGAAGGGGTCCTTCCACACCGTGATGCGGGATGCGTTGTACTGGATGGAGCGCAGGATATTCTCGATTATGTCGGTGTAGGCCATCAGGCACCACGCGCAGGCAACGCCTGTTACGCCCAGGGCCACCCACTTCCAATGGATGCCGCCCACCACCATCATGGCCGCGCCCATGCCCAGAATCAGAATCGCCCCGGACATGTGGGGCTCGATCAGCACCATCCCGGCCATCAGTCCCAGCAGCAGGACCAGGGGGCCGGCTCCGTCCCTGTCGAAGAGGATGTTCATTTTTTCCCGCTTCTGGGAGATCCGCTCCGCGAAATAGACGATGATGCCCAGCTTCGCCACCTCCGAGGGCTGGAACTGCATGGACGTGCCGGGGATGCCCAGCCAACGGGCCGCGCCGTTATCGCCCAGGGCCAGCAGGCGGCCGTAGCTGTTGGGTCCGGGGATAATGACCAGGAGCAGCAGAACGAAGGAGGTCCAGATGCCCAGCCGGGCCAGGCCGCGGAAGCGCTCATAGTTGATCTTGGACACGACGTACATGGCCACAAGGCCCAGGATAGAAAAGCGGAACTGCCGCTTGAAGTAGTACAGCGGGTCGTTGCCCAGCCTGGAGCTGGCCTGGGCGGTGGGGAAGCTGGCGGAGAGGAGCATAATCATGCCCACCGCCAGCAGCATCATCGCCAGCAGCAGGAAGGGCATGTCGATGGGCCCCTTGGCGGCCTCGTAGGCGTCCTGGAGCTTGCGGCGCTGCTCCCGCTCCCGCAGTTTCTTCAGCTGGCGAAATTCGTCCCGGGTCATGGCCGGTCTTCTCCGTTGTGTGCTGGTTCTGGGTCTCTGTTGGGCCATGTGGGTTCCTCCTGTCGGGGTTCGGGAAGTTTTCTTGAAAGGCGGTCATTCTGTCACACAGGAATATTCATCAGCCCCAGCAGGGCCAGGGCGCAGAAAACAGCGGAGATCACGGTGAATACCGTGACAATCTTGACCTCGCTCCAGCCGCACATCTCGAAATGGTGGTGGATGGGGGCCATTTTGAAAATCCGCCTGCCGTGGGTGAGCTTGAAATAGCCCACCTGCAAAATGTCGGACAGCGTCTCTATAATGTAGATGATCCCAACGGGAATCAAAATCAGCGGCAGGTCGATGGCAAAGGCCATACCCGCCACCGCGCCGCCCAGGAACAGGGAGCCGGTGTCCCCCATAAACACTCTGGCGGGGTGGGCGTTGAACAGCAGGAAGGCCAGCAGCCCTCCCAGCAGCGCCCCGGCGAACAGTCCCAGCTGCCGGATGCCCCACATCACCGCCACCGCCGCATAAAACAGCGCCACCGGAACCGTTACAGAGGCGGCGAGACCATCCAGGCCATCAGTAATATTCACCGCATTCACCGCCCCCACAATGACGAAGGCGGAGAAGACCATATACATCGGCCAGCTCAGGGTCAGATCCACGTTCAGGAAGGGGACGTACAGGTGGGGGGTGACCTGTCCCTCGAAGCGCATCAGCATCAAAAACAGGATGGCGGCGGCCAGCTGAAGCAGGAACTTCTGGATGGCTGTCAGGCCCAGGTTCTGGTGGCGCTTCACCTTTTCATAGTCATCCAGAAAGCCAATGACACCGAAGACGGAGGCAAACAGGAACAAGTAGATATGCGTAAGCTCCCCGGCCACCATCCCCTGCCAGCCCATGACCACAATGGCGGCGGCGAGGCCGGTGATGAACATGAGGCCGCCCATGGTGGGGGTGCCGGCCTTGGTGGCGTGCCATTTGGGGCCCACCTCGCGGATAGACTGACCGGCCTTCAGCCGCCGCAGCATGGGCAGGAACACCCAGCGGCCCAGTACGGCCGTGACGGCAAAGCTGAGCACACACGCGATCATAATTTCCATGATATTCTCCCTCTATCCTGAACCGGTCAGGCGTTTTTCGTATGTTGAGCGACATATTCCGCTACCACTTCCCGCTCATCCAGATGGCGCTTCTCGCGGCCCACAATCTGATAAGTCTCATGGCCCTTTCCCGCAAGGATGATGACGTCCTCCGGCTGGGCGTGGTCCATGGCGCAGCGGATGGCCTTCACCCGGTCTGGCTCCACCACATAAGGCGTCGCCGTGCCCTCCAGCCCCGGAAGGATCTCGGAGATGATGAACTCCGGGTCCTCAGTGCGGGGGTTGTCAGAGGTCACAATGACGTAATCAGCCAGCTCTGCGGCGATTCTGCCCATTTTGGGCCGCTTGCTCCGATCCCGGTCGCCGCCGCAGCCGAAGAGGATGACCACCCGGCCCTTGGCGAACCCCCGCACGGCGGTCAGCACGTTCTCAATGGCGTCGGGGGTGACGGCGTAGTCGATGAGGATGGTGTAATCCCAGGGGATAGGGACCACCTCCACCCGGCCCTTGACGCTGGCGCTGGAGCGCAAGGCTCTGGCGCTCTCCGTCAGCGGGACGCCCAGCGCCTTTGCGGCGGCCAGAACGCCCAGGGCGTTGTAGACCGTGAACCCGCCGGGGATGCCCACATGGACGGGGACCGTCTCCCCATCCAGCGCCGCGTCAAAGGATACACCGTCCGCCGCCAGCTGGATATTCCGGGCGGTGAGCTGCCCGCCGCATTCGCCAAAGGACAGCAGGGGGCAGGGAGCGTCCCTGGTGACCCGCTCCGCCCATGGATCGTCGGCGTTGTAGACGCCGGTCCGGCTCTGGCGGAACAGGAGGGCCTTGGCATCGCAGTAGTCCTCCATGGTCCTGTGGAAATCCAGATGGTCCTGGCTGAGATTGGTGAAGAGCCCCACTGCGAAGGGAACGCCCGCCACCCGGTGGAGGCACAGCGCATGGGAGGATACCTCCATGACCACATGGGTGCATCCGGCGTCCGCCATGGCCCGGAAGATGCCCTGGAGCTCAAAGGACTCCGGCGTGGTGCGTTCGGTATGAAGGACCTTCTCGCCAATCATGTTCTGGTTGGTGCCGATGAGGCCCACCTTGGCCCCCAGGCACTTCTCCAGCACGTCCTTGAGCAGGTAGGTAGTGGTGGTCTTCCCGTTGGTTCCGGTAATTCCCACCATGACCATGGAGGCGGCGGGGTCGCCGTACCAGTTCCGGCCCAGCTGGGCGAGAGCGGCGCGGGAGTCTTCGGCCCTCACCCAGGGGACCGTCCCTTGCCGGGTGGCGGCTCCCTGCCATGGCTCCTGACAGAGGACGCAGGCCGCGCCCTTCTCCAGCGCCATGGGAATAAACTTGTGGCCGTCGGTCTCATAACCGGCCATGGCGACAAATAGCTCTCCGGGCCTGGTCTGGCGGGAGTCATAGCTGACTCCTGTGATTTCCATGTCCAGGTCCGCAGCTGTCTCCACGAGACCAATCCCACGCAGCAGTTCTCTCAGCTTCATCCTATGCTACCTGCTCTTTCGTCATTCTTTAGAATTTGCTTGGTCAGAAAATGTTAAGCAAAACGTAGTTTTGCGCCAAAAGAAAACTATCACTGCCGCCTCAGTCTGCCGTCGTTCCGGCAATTCCCATCTGAACGGTAATAACGGTACCGGCGGCTACCTCGGCATCGGGGGCGTGGGACTGGGAAATGGCCTTTGCGCCGCCGCCGGTGGCGCCGGTGACCTTCATAATCAGGTTCTCGTTTACCAGCTTCTTGTTGGCGTCCGTGGCGGAAAGTCCAATCACGTTGGGCACCGTACAGAGATCGTTGGACTTCTCCGCGCCCATATACAGGATGATCTCCGCACTGGTGGGAACGATCGCCCCCCCGGCAGGGGTTTGATCGGTGACTATCTCGCCATCGCCCACAACACGGTAGGACGTGAATCCATAGTCCGCCAGCTTGGCGGCAGCCTCGTCCTTGGTCAGGCCCACCACATAGGGCACCGTGCCCTCAATGGAGTCCTGATCGGCGCCGGTGTACTGAGGCGCAATCCCCAGATAGGGAAGAATATCCGCCATGATAGAGGCGGCGGTGGGAGCCACCATGTTGCCGCCGGAGGGATACGTGCCGGTGTCACGGCGGGGGGTGTCCAGGGTCAGCAGCATGATGACCTGGGGATCGTCTGCGGGGGCGAAGCACAGGAAGGATACCACGATGTCGCCCCTGGGGTCGTCGGATTTACGGTCCTGCTGGTCGGCGGTGCCGGTCTTGCCGCCGATGCGGTAGCCCGCCACCTGACCGTTGCGGCCGCCGCCGTCCGTTACCACATACTCCAGGATTTCCCGCACGGTGGCGGAAGTCTCTTCACTGATAACCTGGCGGATAGGGGTGGCGTCGTGCTGTGAGACCACGTTGCCGCTGCCGTCCACGATCTTTTCCACCGCGTAGGGCTGGTAGAGATAGCCGCCGTTGATACAGGCCGCCTGGGCGGTGATCATCTGAAGGGGCGTGACCTTGAAGTTCTGTCCGAAGGCATAGCAGGCCAGGTCCAGAGTGGTAAATTTGTCGCGGGCGGTGAAGATACCGGAGGTATCGCCCTGGAGGTCCACGCCGGTGGTGGTGCGGAGGTTGAACGCGTCCAGATAATCATAGAAGGTGCCCTGTCCGATGGCGAAGCCGATGTTCATGAAGGCGGGGTTGCAGGAGTTTCCGGTAGCCTCCTTGAGGGTCTGATGCCCGTGGCCAATTGTCCTGGAGCATCTGATGTCATAATCGCTGACCCGAAGGGAGCCGCTGCACTCAAAGGTGCTGGCGGGGCTGATGACGCCCTCCTCCAAACCCATGGACAGGGTAAGAATCTTGAAGGTGGAGCCGGGATCGTAAGGCTCACCCACCGCTTTATTCCGCCATTGCAGATTTTGCAGCTCCTGAAGCTTGTCATTGTACTCGGAGGAATGCCTCTGTCCTTCCAGCGGGGGATACTCCTCCTCCACTTTGTCCAGCTCCGCCTGGAGCTTCTCGACATAAATGCTGCGCTGATTGTTCAGATCGTAGGTGGGGTAGGACGCAAGGGCCAGAATCGCACCGGTATTCGGGTCCAGGGCGATGCCTGTAGCCCCGTACTTCGCCCCATATTTGGCTACCATATCCTCCAGCCCCCGTTCCATATAGGACTGGATGGTGGAATCAAAGGTGGTAATCAGGCTGCACCCGTCCTCCGCGTCGTAGTACTGTTCGTACTGGAACATGATCTCGGAGTTGGTGGAGCCATCCTTGGCGGTGACTGTCAGGCCCGTGGTGCCCTCCAGCTCGTCGTTGTAAATAGCCTCCAGGCCGTACGCCCCCTGGTTCTCGTTATTAAGCCAGCCGATGGCGTGGGCGGCCAGGGTGGAGTGGGGGTAGTACCGCTTGGAATCGCTCTCCAGGTGGACGCCCTGGATGCTGGACCCGGTCTCATTATTGGTGATGAACTCGCGGACCTTGTCGCCGATCTCCTTATCCACCCGGCTGCGGAGCACCGCATATCGCCAGTTGGTCTTCGCCATCTCGCCGCGGACGAAGTCCTCCTCCAGCTCAAGGATCTCCGCCATTTTCCTGGCAATCAGGTCCTTGTACTCCTGACCGCTGATGGGCAGGGTCTCGCCCTCCTTCAGGCCGTCCACCAGCTTCTGGGCCCGCTGCTTATCCAGCTCCGCGGCCCGCTGCTCAATGACCAGGGGGTCCAGGAAGATGGTGTCCGCCGTGGCGGAGATAGCCAGCGTGATGCCGTTGCGGTCGTAGATGGTACCCCGGGACGCAGTCAGGACAGTGCTGAGCATCTGCTGGCTGGAAGCCCGGTCCTGAAGCTCCTTGTTCTGGTTGATGGTCAGATCGTAAGCCTTGGCGAACAGGGCCAGGAAGGACAGTACGCCGAACACCAGCAGCAGCGCCAGCGTCCGGCGCTGGATGACCAGCTTCGCCAGACGGGCGGAGTTGGCCGCCCGCTTCTTTTTCTTCTTCAGCGTCTCAATGGTGACAGGGGTCTTCTGCGGCCGGTTGGACCGTTCAGTCATTAAAATTACCTCCTTTGGGGTGGACAGACGGGCGCTTTCACGAATAAAAGGGAGCGAGAGGGCTGATCCTCCGCTCCCGTGGCTGCCGGAATGTAATCGGGTGGCCCCCAGGCGGGGCGGGATGTGTTTCTGTACTAAGCTATGCGGTCCGTCATCGGAAATATTCCGCCGCTGTGTAAAACCGGAAGGCGGCCAGGAAACCGCTCAGCCCTCCGCTGGCCTTGTGGACTGTGGTCTGGTCCTCGCCGGGCAGACGGATGTAAAATACCTGGCTGTCGCTGGGCTGGGTCATGCCGGCAGCCTCGGCGGCCTCCTTGACAGTGGACAGGTCGAAGGCCTGCTCGTGCCGGGTCAGCAGGGAGACTTGCTCCACCTCCAGCTGAGTGATCTGCGTCTTCATGGAGACGATGCTGCGGGAGATGGTGTTCATCTTTACATAACACAGCAGCAGCGCCACCATCAACCCAGCCACGCACAGCGCGCCGCCTACAGCGAGAAGGGAGACGGGCTGGGCGGGGCGGACAGCGGCCTTGACCTTGGCCCTTTGACGGGCGCGGCGCTCCGCGTCCGTCATCCGCTGGCGCTGGTAGAGCTGGTCGAAGTCCATGCGGCCACTGTTGTCCAAGCGGCGTTCCAGTTCCCGGCGGTCCAGCTTCCGGGCAAGGTTGCCGTCTACCGCGCCGGGGGCGCGGTACCGGCGGTCCGGTTGTCTGCTGTTTCGTGCGGCCATCGTCCAGTCCTCCTCTCCCTGAAATTTGAGTCAATCATCAGAAATCCGTTCTCTCCGCTACCCGGAGCTTTGCGCTGCGGGCGCGGGGGTTCTCCTCCAGCTCTGCGGGACCGGCCCCGATGGGCTTGCGGGTCACCAGCTTCAGCTTCGGCTTCTTCCCGCACACGCACACAGGGAACTCCGGCGGGCAGGTGCAGCCCGCCGCCAGCGAGCGCATAGCCTGCTTCACGATGCGGTCTTCCAGACTGTGGAAGGTAATCACCACCAGCCGTCCGCCGGGGGCCAGGGCGTCCGCCGCCGCCTCCAGCATGGGGGCCAAAGCGTCCAGCTCGCCGTTGACAGCAATGCGGATAGCCTGAAAGGTCCGCTTTGCGGGATGCTGCTTCTCCCGCAGGGCCTTCGGTGGCATGGCGGAGCGGATCAGCTCCACCAGCTCACCGGTCGTTCCGACCGGCTTGTCCTCCCGCCGCCGGACAATGGCCCGGGCAATCTGAGGGGCATACCGCTCCTCGCCGTATTCGTAGAGGATGCGGCGCAGCTCCTCATAACTCCAGGCGTTCACCACCTGCCGGGCGTCCAACCGGGCCGTTTCATCCATGCGCATGTCCAGGGGCGCGTCGTGCATGTAGCTGAATCCCCGCCGGGGCTCGTCCAACTGGGGAGAGGAAACCCCCAGGTCAAAGAGCATCCCGTCCAGTCTGTCCATGTTCAGCCCGGCAAGGATGTCCCCCAGGTCCCGGAAATTCCCATGAACCAGAGTTACCCGGTCCCCGAACTCCGCCAGCCGCTCCCGGGCGGCCTCGACGGCGGTCAGATCCTGGTCGATGCCGATGAGCCGTCCGCCGTCCAGCCGGCGCAGAATCTCCAGGGAGTGCCCCGCCCGCCCCAATGTTCCGTCCAGGTATGTCCCGTCCGGCTTGATGGTCAGGGCCTCCAAACACTCGTGCAGCAATACGGGCTTATGCCCATAGTCTTTTTCTTCCATATAGCAGTTTCTTTCGTTACCGTGCGGTCATTTTGGTGTAGAAGCGGGCCGGAAGCGAGGATAAAGTTCTTTTTGCTTACTTTTTCTTTCAAGAAAAAGTAAGTCAGAGTCCCAGCTCCTCCATCACGGCGGCCAGGTTCTCGGGGTCGAGGCCGGCAGCCTCGATGGGAGCCCACCGCTCCGGGTTCCACAGCTCCACGCACTTGGGCGCGCCATTGATGATGACCTCCCGCTCCAGGGCGGCGTACTGCCGCAGCTTTGCGGGGATGAGGATGCGCCCCTGGGAATCCGGCTGGCACTCGGCAGCGTTGGAGAAGAAAGCGCGCATTTTCCGAACCTGGGAGTCAGGCAAGGTGTAGCACTTCCCCATCAAGTCTGCCCACTTGGCGTCAGAGTAAACAGACAGGCAGCCGTCCAGTCCGCTGGCGACGTAAAAAGTCTCCCCCAGCTCCTCGCGGAATTTGGCGGGGATGAACAGGCGGCCCTTTGCGTCGATATTGTGCTGGTACTGCCCGATCACGGCTTCCCACCTGCCTCTCCTCAATTTGCATGGGTGACGGCGGCCTGTCCTGGACCGCCGGCTGTGGACGGGGGAGCCGCTTGGGTGGACGCTTTTGGGAAAACGCTCTACTTCTCCCCACTTTGCACCACTTGACAATAGTATACGTTAAGACGGCGAGAATTGCAAGGGCAAATTTTCTATTTTTTCCCATAGAAAGCTGTCGATTTTACGAGAAAACAGGTAAAATCCAGGATTTAAAACATCCGTTCCAGCAAGTAAGGACAAAAAAACCGCTCGCAGCATCAGATATGACGCGGCGGGCGGACAAAAAGGTGAAATATGGATATGAGAGAAAGAACTTCAGGAAAACCCCCGAAAAATTGTAGGGTTTCACAAAATTCTCAGGATTGCCGGGAGCCGTTCTGTTCCTCCAGGCGGGCCTGCTGGGATTGCAGTTTCTCCCGGGAGACAGCCCGGAACCGGGCGCGGGAGTCCCGCACCTCCTCCAAGGCCTGCTGGATGGCCTCCTCCGTCCGGCGCAGGGCGTCGTCGGCATACTCATTGGCCACATTGATAATCGTCTTGGAGCGGTCATTGGCCTGGGTGACGATATCCCGGGCCTTGTCCCGGGCGACCCGGGCAATCTCGCTCTCGCCCACAATGGTCTTGGCGTCCAGCTCCGCCTGACGGCGGATGCGCTCGGCCTCCTTCTTGGCGTCCTCCACATACTCATCCCGGCGGCGGATCAGATCCTGGGCCTTTTTCAGTTCAACGGGCAGCTCGCCCTTGATCTGATCCAGCAGCTCCAGCGCGTCGTCTCGGACGACGATGCACTTGTCAGGGCTGAGGACGACGCCCTTGGCCCCGTCGATCATCTCAATGAGGAGATCAATTAAATAAAAAACATCGTTTGCCATAGCTGCTATCTTACCTTTCCTTGTCTGATCCTGCGGAGGAGTTCCTCCGTCTCCGGAGGGATATAGGGAGCTGCCGGCCGGTCATAGCGGAGCATCTCCCGCACCAGAGTGGAGCTGACGTGCAGATGCTCCGGACGGGCGGGGAGAAAGACCGTGTCCAGCTTTGGATACAGGTCCCGGTTGATCTGGGCCATCTGGATTTCCCAATCCAGGTCCGATGCGCCGCGCACCCCTTTTACAAGGGCGCAGGCCCCGCTGCTCTGGGCGAAATCAGCCAGCAAGCCGTCGCAGGCGGCGGCTTCCACGTTGGCGAGGCGGGCTGTGGCGGCGCGGGCCAGCTCCAGGCGTTCAGCCAGGGAAAACATGGGGTTCTTTTCACCGTTGACCATGACGCAGAGGATGACTTTATCAAAAATGGCGGCGGCGCGGGCCGCCAGGTCCATGTGGCCTATTGTAATCGGGTCGAAGCTTCCGGGGCAGATGGCGATTTTCATTCCGCGTTTTCCTCCCGGCAGATGAGTGTGAGTCTGGTCTTGCCATAGCGGTAGCTGCGGCGCTGGAAGTAGGGCGGCTCCACCGGGGGAGCGTCCCAGTCCACAGATGATTCGCATACCATTATACCATGGTTCGACAAAATGTCAAACTGAGAAATTGCTTTTATGGAATTTTTTAGCAATTCCGAGTCGTAGGGGGGGTCCAGAAGGATCAGATCGAAGCGTTCCCCGCAGGAGGCGAGGAAGGCCAGAGCGTCGCCGGGGACTACCTTGGCGTTGGCCCCCAGACCGGTGAGGCGGAGGTTTTCTCTGATGAGGGCAGCGGCGTCCCGGCGCTGTTCCACAAAGACGGCGCTGGCCGCGCCGCGGCTGAGGGCTTCGATTCCCAGCTGGCCTGTGCCGGCGAAGAGATCCAGGACCTTTCTCCCTTCTATATCGAATTGAACGATGTTGAAAAGACCTTCCTTTACCCGGTCGGTGGTGGGACGGGTTTCATACCCCGGTAATTCTTTTAGCCGCCGCCCGCGAGCGGCGCCTGTTATCACTCTCATGTTGATTATATTCTCCTACAGGTAAAAATTTCTGTTCGACAGCCCGGGGGCTTCTCGCCCCCGGACGCCCCCGGGTACTTTTGCCCCGCGGCAAAAGTACCCAAAAACGCGCTCAAACCTACGGTTTGAGAATCCCTTGAGCATCGCCCGCAGGGCGATACTTTATGTTTTTGTTTTATTAACGCTACGATCTGGAAGACTGGTTGTTCTGCGGGGACGCTGTGGGCCGCCAGCAGTCCCTGCTCCTGCGGATACGCGCTGCCGGAAGATTTCGCTGCTGCGCCGATGGCGCCTGCCTGTTTTCCGGTGCCGAGACCTGTTCTGGTCTGATTCGCTCTTGTAGGGGCGGATATTATTCGCCCACGCACCGAAGGGCCGTGCCGCAGCATGGATAGCTCCGCCCCATGGGCGGAAAAAAACGTGCCGCTTGGAGGACGGCGTGGATAACTCTCTATATATTATGTCAAACCAACCCATTTTTCAATAGCAATCTGCCAAGTTTTCAGACATTTTGAGGATTTCACAATTCACACTTGTTATCCGGGAAAAAATAGTATATAATCATTTAATGCGAAAATACGAAATTACCGCTGAAAGGGTGTTTTCCATGATAAAACTACAAGGTTCCAAAGGACAAATCAGCATCAGCGACGCCGTGTTCACCAATATCACTGGCAACGCTGCCACCAACTGCTTCGGCGTCAAGGGTATGGCCTTCCGCTCCATGACCGACGGCCTCGTCCACCTTCTGCGCAAGGAAGCTATGAGCAAAGGCGTCCAGGTCATCTACAATGAGGACTCTTCCGTCTCCATCCGCCTGCACATCATTGTCGAAAACGGCATCAACATCACCGCCGTCTGCCGCTCCATCATGAGCGAGGTCCAGTACAAGGTCAGCAAATTCACCGGCATCCCGGTGAAAAGCGTGGACGTGTGCGTCGATTCTGTTGTGTCTAATTCCAAGGGGGTTTAACGGGAGATGATTCATTCGATTGACGGAAGCCAGTTCAAACAGATGGTCCTGCACGGCGCGGCCGCCATTACCCGCCAGAAGCAGCAAATCAACGACCTCAACGTCTTCCCCGTCCCCGATGGCGACACCGGCACCAACATGTCCCTCACCATCGGCACCGCCGCCGCCGAACTGAGAAAGGGCAGTATGGCCGCCATAGGCCAGGCCGCCTCTGTTACTGCCAGCGCCCTGCTGCGGGGCGCCCGGGGCAACTCCGGCGTCATCCTGTCGCTTCTCTTCCGCGGGATGTCCAAGACGCTCAAGGGGCGGGACACCGCCGACGGCGCGGCCCTGGCTGGAGCGATGCAGGAGGGCGTCGCCTCCGCCTACGGCGCGGTGATGAAGCCTGCCGAGGGTACGGTGCTCACTGTGTCCAGACTGGCCGCCAAGCGCGCCGCTGAGGCTGCCGGGGAGAACAACGACGTGGAGTACGTCCTCGGCGAGGCCATCCGCGTGGGATACGAGGTCCTGGCCCAGACGACGGATATGAACCCTGTACTGAAAAAGGCAGGCGTGGTGGACGCGGGCGGCAAGGGGTATCTGGTCATCCTGGAAGGGATGCTGGCTTCCCTGCGGGGGGAACCCATGCCCGAGGTGGACGAGGGCGCCCCGAAACAGGACAAGGCGGACTTCAACGTCTTCTCCGAGGAGGAGATCACGTTTGCCTTTGACACAGTGTATATTGTGCGGAAAACGGATCCCAATGTGGACCTGAAGCCTCTGCGGGTATATCTGGGCAGCATTGGCGACAGTCTGGTCATTGGTGAGGATGACGAGGCTTTCAAGGTCCATGTCCATACCAACGTCCCCGGCGACGCCCTGACTGAGTCTCAGAAGTATGGTACGCTGGAGCTGGCGAAGATCGAGAATATGCGCACCCAGTACGACGACGTGGCCGCCGGAAAGAAGGCCCAGAGCGTTGACGACCTGGAGCGGGTTGAGGAGGAGCTGGAGAAGGGCGGAGTTCCCGCTGAGCCTGCCAAGCGCTACGGCTTCCTGGCGGTCTGCGCCGGGGACGGTCTGGCAGAGGTTTTCAAGGACCTTGGTGTGGACGGCGTGATCTCCGGCGGGCAGACCATGAATCCCTCCACGGAGAGTATTCTCAAGGAGATCGAGAAGGTTCCCGCTGAGACAGTCTTTGTACTGCCCAACAACAAGAACATCATTATGGCGGCCCAGCAGTGCGTGGGACTGACCGGCAAGGAAGTGGTGGTGGTTCCCACGGAGACCATCCCCCAGGGCGTCACCGCTATGATGAATGTTGACACGGAGATGGAGCCCGACGAACTGCTGGGCGTTATGAGCGGAGCCATCAGCGGCGTGTCGACGGCCCAGATCACCTACGCCGCACGGAACAGCGACTTTGACGGCTTTGCCATCAACGAGGGGGACTACCTGTCCCTGCTGGACGGGAAGCTGTTCGGCACCAACCAGGATATCAATGTGATGCTGGATAAGCTGGCGGAGAAAGCCGCCGAGAAGGGCGCGGAGTTCGTAACGCTGTTCTACGGCGAGGATGTGTCCGAGGAGCAGGCTCAGGCGGCGGAGCAGCTTTTTACGGAGAAGTGCCCTGACGCGGAGCTTTCGGTCCTGCCGGGCGGACAGCCGGTGTACTACTATATTATCAGCATCGAGTAAGGATAAAAGCAGAGGCAGGCGGATTGTTCGTATCCGCCCGCCTCTGTTTTTCATACCGCATTGCGCTACTACTCTGCTTCCCGCAAAAGCTCCTCAGCGGAGATGCCGAACAGCTTCGCCAGCGCCAGGAGATTGGAGGTGCTGGGGTCGGAGCTGCCCTGCTCCCATTTTGAGACAGCCTGACGGCTGACGCCCAGCGATTCCGCGACAAATTCCTGCGTCATCTGGCAGCGGGTGCGGTGGGCGCGGATGGTCTCGCCCAGCGACCGTTTGACAGCGGACTGCTCCTCACGGACTGGTTTTGTGTGGATGTATTTCAGCAAAGCGCGGATGACAAGTACGACCAGTGTGACGAAAAGCACGGCGAAGGCAATCCAAATGATAAAAGTGATTGCCAAAAAGATTATTGTGCGTGAATGCGCCATCATGATAATCACCTCCTTTGAATGGATGATGCAAGTCTATCATGAAGCGGCGGTTGCCGCAACCAATTATTGCGCAACTATAGGTTGCGGAACGGAAAATCGCAATCTTTTGTACTGTCTCAGGCGTGGAAGTTGATTTTTCGCTTTGTAAATTGTCAACGAAAGAATGCACATTATTGTTTCGCGCGCTATGAAAATTGATTTCTCCTTTCCCCCAGGATTTTGCGTTGCACACCTGGGATTTTTGTGGTATCATAAAGAAAATGGTATTTTTTTCCCTGTCACTGACCAGTAGGAGGCGGTCCTTATGCTGAATGATACTTTGCGGGTGCAAATGCTGGGGGACTTTTCGATTTCCAACGGAACTGCTGCTATCAATAGCAGCAGTGACCGCTCCAAAAAGCTTTGGCTGCTGATCGCCTATCTCATCTGCCGCCGGGGGACCTGCGCCCCGCCGGAGGAGCTGATCGATCTGCTCTGGGGCGGCAGCCCCAAGGGGGCCAATCCCACAAACGCACTGAAAACCCTGTGCCACAGGGCCAGGACCCTGTTGAACCGGCTGGAGGACGGCGCGGGATATGACCTGCTGCTGCGCAGGGATGAGGGATACGCATGGAACACCGACGTATCCCTCGAGATGGATACCGACCAGTTCTCCGCCCTCTGTCAGTCCGCCGCCGGGACGGCGGACAGGGAGGCGCGGCTTTCGTGCCTCCTAGAAGCCGCCAGACTGTACCGGGGGGATTTTCTGGAGAAGCTGTCCTCTGAGCTGTGGGTCCTGCCCATTGCCTCCCACTACCACCGCCTGTATGTGGAGTGTGCTCAGGAGGCCCTGACTCTGTTGGAGTCCCAATCCCGCTGGGGAGAGGCGGCGGAGCTGTGCCGGGCCGCGCTGAAGCGGGAGCCCTGCAGCGAAGATTTTTGCCGGAGACTCATGAATGCGTTGATCTGCGCGGGGGACCAGCAGGGGGCGGCGGAGGTCTACGCCGAAACCAGGGAGCGGCTGATGACGGAATGGGGCGTTGTGCCCTCCGGCGAGATCCGGGACCTGTACCAGTCCGCCCTCCGGTCCGCAGCGCCTCAGACAATTTCCGCCAGTTCTCTGCTGTCACAGCTCCAGGAAGCGCCCTCCGGCGGCGCTTTGATCTGTGATTACGATTTCTTCCGGACCATTTACCATGCCAATGCCCGCATGTCTGAGCGGAGCGGGGATGCGGCTCATCTGCTCCTGGTCAGCGTCGCCGGCGCCGGCGGCGCGCTGCCGCCCCGCAGCCTGGAGCGGGTCATGGATCATCTCCAGGAGATCCTGCGCCTCTGTCTGCGCCGGGGCGATATCGCCGCACGGTGCAGCTCCTCGCAGTTTGCGGTTCTGCTCCCCCAGGCCAACTACGAAAACAGCCGGATGGTTTGCCAGCGGATCACCAGGGCGTTCAGCCGGCAATATCCCCATTCTCCCGCTCTGCTGCGCACCGACATCCAGCCGTTGGCCCCCGCGCCGGAGGAAGAAACCGGACCGCGTCCGTAGGGAAGCAGCAACAATTTCAGGGACAGCCCGGCGATTCAGCCTTGCTGTCCCTGTTCATATTTTCGTCATTTCATCAGTGCGCTGTCGATCAGCAGGAGCAGCTCCAGCACGCTGCGAAAGTTCTCCTGCTGATTGCCCTCCAGCCAGGAGACGGAGCCCTGCCAGCTGGCGTTCCGGCGGAACATGATCTGCATCGCAAAGGTAGCCCGGCTGCCCCTCCGGATGGGGCCCACTTTACTGCGGCCCGCAGTCCAGCCCTCGGGGGGCAGGAAGCTGCGGCGGGCGGTGAAGGACTGGGGGAACTCCATTCCGTCCAGCAGCGCCTCCATTTTGCGCAAAAGCTCCAGAACGCCGGAGAAGGGCTCCCCATCCTCCAGCGCCGGGTTGCACAGCCTGCCTGCCAACACTCCGCCGTCAAAGCGGTCAACGCAGATTACAGTCGTCCGGTATTCATTTCCCCACTGTTTTTCACGCATAGTACGTGGCCTCCTGATTGGTCTTTTTACAGTATAACACAGACTATCCCAAAATGCATCCTCAACTTTTACTCAAAGCGTAAAAAGAAGGCTTTCCACGCATAAAGAACATTTTGATATTTCGGAGGGAAGTAACAGTTTGGTGCAACAGCGCCATGCTGTTACTTCTTTTACCTGCGAAATTCC
>JAAWQM010000041.1 GCA_022800525.1 Oscillospiraceae bacterium | reverse complement strand
GCCCAGGCAGGAGAGCAGCAGGGGCATGATATACACCGCGCTGGTCATGTCCAGGAAGCGGCGGCCCTCCTCCAGGAAGACCATGGGCTTGTTCTCCTTATTCCAGATCACCAGGATAATGACGCCGAAGATGGTGGCGAAGAGGGAGCCGATCAGGGAGCTCCAGCTGGGCAGGAAGATGGAGATCAGAATGGTGAACACAGCCGCGCCCAGGGCGGGGATGAAGATCTTCATGCCGATCTTCTTGAAGTTGCGCACCTGCTCCTCCTTGGGAGCCGCCTCCAGATTGCCCCGGCGGACCAGCTTCAGTCCGGCAGGGATACAGATAATCGCTACAATGATGCCGCTGATCAGCGGGGGCAGCCACTGACCGAAGGCCACCACCACGCCCAGCAGGGACCAGAACAGGCCCGTGGGCAGATAATACTTGTTATCCTTCTTCATCCAGGCCCGGACGCCGCAGTAGATGCAGAAAACGCCGGAGAGGATGTACATGATCTGAACCAGCTTGGCGGAGATGGTGATCTCCGCGTCCATAAAATACGCAAACATCGATTTGTCCTCCTTACTTCCGCGTCTTCATGACGGCGCCGTAGCACTTCTTGCTCATGCGGGTGTCCACGATGATCGTGTAGACCGCGGCCAAGACCATGGCGAAGGCCGCCACGGGAATCTGCACCCGGACGATCTGCATGACGTCGACCTCATAGCCGATGTTGGCAAGGGTAGACTGGATGAGCAGCACCGACGCGTTGGCGGCGAAGCAGCACTGGCCGAAGAAGTTGCCCACATTGTAGTGCATACCGTACAGCGCCTTCATGCACTCTTCATGCTCCTCCGCCACGGCCCTGCCGTTGGACTCCACGATACCGACGGTCATGGGCATCAGAATGGGGCGGACATAGGCGGGAACGCTGCCGATGGGGATCTTGAAGATGATGAAAAACTCGTGGGCGATGCCCCACACGGCCATCAGCATACCGGTGCTGAGGCCCTGGAGCTTCCGGATCAGCTCCGCACCGGCCTCTTTCAGGCCGTTGCGCTCCAGTGTGCCGGTCAGGACCATCAGGATGATGGTGATCAGCTGGGTGCGGTTGGCGACAAAGGTGCTGCCCACGGTCTCCAGCAGCTCGCCCGGTGGGATCTGGCCGCACACGGCGGTGACGATAGCGGAAACGAAGATGATCGCGATCGGCTCAAGCTTGAGGGCAAAGCCAACGATCACGACCAGAACGCCAAGTAAGCTCAACATAAATTTTCTCCACTCCTTTAAGACATCTTTTTTGCAGATAAGGGAAAAACTCCACAAAATGCATTATAAAGGAGAAATATTTTTGTGTCAATAAGACGAAATGTGCAAAACAGAGAGAAAATTTTGTACAAGATGTACGAATGCAAGCTCACAGCTTCCGCTGTATTCTTAATTTCTTTACACGAAACGAAAATAACTCCAAGTTATTCATAAGACTCCTCGATATATGACTAAATATCATAAACAATGCTTTTAGTCATAAATAGATGCGAGGTGAACACAATGAATCAGCTATTTTTGAAGAACTGTTTCTCGCGTGGTGTGTGCCCCGCGGCCAGACGGAGGTCCAGGACTATCTGGAACATGACCCGGGCAGGGCCTACGGGCAGTACGCCTTTGAACCCGGGCTCAAGCCGGGGATGCAGCGGGCGGTGAACCGCCTGGCCCCGGACATCCTGGCGCAAACAGAATCGCACAAAGGGCGGGCACACAGGCCCGCCCTTGCATTATAGCAAAATTCAGACTGGATGGTAAACGGGCGGCGGCCCGCTGTCCATCATGCTGTGGGCCGGATTACACCGCAATCTGCTCCATGACGAAGCACTCGATGATATCGCCCTCTTTGATGTCGTTGAACTTCTCGATGGACATGCCGCACTCGTACCCGGAGGCGACCTCCTTGACGGCGTCCTTGAACCGCTGCAGGGAGGCAAGCTGCCCTTCGTGGATGACGATGCCGTCCCGGACGATGCGCACCTGACAGGACCGCTGAATCTTGCCGTCCTGGACATAGCAGCCCGCCACGGTACCCACGCCGGACACCTTGTAGGTCAGGCGCACCTCGGCGTGGCCGATCAGCGCCTCCCGGAACTTGGGGGCCAGCATACCCTTCATGGCGGCCTCCACCTCGTTGATGGCGTCGTAAATCACGCGGTACATCCGCATGTCCACGTTGCTGCGGGCGGCGCTGTCCCGGGCGGCGTTGTCCGGGCGCACGTTGAAGCCAACGATAATCGCCTTGGAGGTGGACGCCAGCATGACGTCGCTCTCGCTGATGGCGCCCACACCGGAGTGGATGACCCGCACCCGGACTTCCTCGTTGCTCAGCTTCTCCAGGCTGCTCTTCACCGCCTCGGCGGAGCCCTGGACGTCGGCCTTGACGATGATGTTCAGATCCTTCATCTCGCCGGCCTGGATCTGGCTGAACAGGTCCTCCAGAGAGACCTTCTGGATGGGAGCGTTGGCCTTGGCCCGCTCCTCGGCCTTGCGCTGCTCTACCAGCTCGCGGGCCAGCCGCTCGTCAGCCACCGCGTTGAAGGTGCTGCCCGCGCCGGGCGCTTCGCTCAGGCCCGTGATCTCCACGGGCACGGAGGGACCGGCCTCGGTCAGGCGGCTGCCCTTGTCGTCCACCATGGCCCGCACGCGGCCCACGGCTGTCCCGGCGATGATGATGTCCCCGGAATGGAGCGTGCCGTTCTGCACCAGCAGGGTGGCCACGGGACCACGGCCCTTGTCCAGGCGTGCCTCCACCACCGTGCCCTGGGCGGCGCGGCTGGGATTGGCCTTCAGCTCCGCCACCTCGGCGGTGAGGATGACCATTTCCAGCAGATTGTCGATGCCCATGCCGGTCTTGGCGGAGATGGGGCAGATGATGGTCTCGCCGCCCCAGTCCTCGGCCACCAGCTCGTATTCGGTGAGCTGCTGCTTGATGCGCTCGGGATTGGCCTCCGGCTTATCCATCTTGTTGATCGCGACGATGATGGGGATGTTCGCCGCTTTGGCATGGTTGATGGACTCCACGGTCTGGGGCATGATGCCGTCCTCAGCGGCCACCACCAGGATGGCGATGTCCGTCACCATGGCGCCCCGGGCCCGCATGGAGGTAAACGCCTCATGGCCGGGGGTGTCCAGGAAGGTGATGGGCTTGCCATTGATCCGGGTCTGATACGCGCCGATGTGCTGGGTGATGCCGCCGGCCTCGCCCTTGGCGACGCTGGCCTTGCGGATATAGTCCAGCAGGGAGGTCTTGCCGTGGTCCACGTGGCCCATGACCACCACCACGGGGGCGCGGAACACCAGATCCTCCGGCTTGTCCTCGGCGGTATCGATGAGCTTTTCCTCGATGGTGACCACAACCTCCTTCTCCACCCGGCAGCCCATCTCCTCGGCGGTGATGGCGGCAGTGTCGAAGTCGATGATCTGGCTGAGGGAGGCCATGACGCCGTTCTTCATCAGGCACTTGACCACCTCGGCCCCGGTCTTCTTCATACGGCTGGCCAACTCGCCGACGGAGATTTCGTCTGGAATCTTGACGGTCAGCGGCGTCTTCTTGGCAATCTCCAGCTGGAGGCGGCGCATCTTCTCGGCCTCCTCCTGCCTGCGCTTGTTGGAGAAGGTCATCTGGCCCTTTTTCTTGCTGCTCCGGTCCCGGAACTTCTCCTTGTTCTGGTCCCGGTCGCGGCGTCCGCCGCTGGCCCCGGAGCGCTCCGCCATATCCTGGAGCTTCTCGTCGTACTTGTCCAGGTTGACATTGGTGGCCTTGCGGGTGTCCACCACCTTGGTCTTGGGCACCCGGGAGACAGGCTGCTGCGCAGGCTGGGGCGCGGCGGCCTTGGGCGGCTGCTGCGCGGGCTCCTTCCGCTGGCCGCCCTGGGGCTGAGCGGGTTTTCCGCCGTTCGCCTTGGCCTGGGGGGTCTGCTGCCTGGGCGGGTTGGGCTGCTGGGGCTGGGGCGCGGGCTTCTCCGCAGGGGCGGAGTCCGCGTAGATTACGTCCAGGCCGCTGACCTGGTTATGCTGGGTCAGATGCTCGAACAAGAGGTTCAGCTCGCCGTCGTCCAGATTCTGCCCGGATTTCTTCGGCGTACCGGAGTACTTTCCGAGGATTTCAATGATCTCCTTGGTCTGCATTCCGAAGTCCTTTGCTAATTCGTTTACCTTATACTTATTTGTGATACCCAATCAGGCCACCTCCACTGTGATACCGGTTTGTATACCATAACACACGTCCAAGGACTCGCGCCTGGGCCAGTCCCCAGGCGTGCGTTATGGTATACGCGCCTATTTCTTATTCTTCCTATTATATTGAACGGTTCTCCCGGCGGTTCCCTTCCGCCGGGTAGACCCCGGTTTTTTCTCCCGGCGCTGGGCGGCGCGCTCCGCTTTGAGGCGCAGCCGCTCCGCCGTACCGCCGTACCGCTCCGGGTCCTTTCGGGCCAGCTTCGTCACGATGGCCTGGGCCAGCCCCAGGTCCGTCACCGCCGCCAGGGCGCAGCTCCCGCGCCCCAGCGCCGCCCCCAGCTCCGCCCTGGAGCAGGGGAGGGACAGGGTCAGGCACTGGCCCAGCGCCGCAAAGCGCTCCGCCCTGCGCAGGGTGTTCCCGGCAGCGTCCCCGGCGACCAGCAGCAGGCGGCACCGCCGCTCCCGGCAGGCATCCCCTGCCGGCTCCTCGCCGGCCTCCACCCGCCCGGCCCGCAGGGCCAGGCCAATCATGGACAGGGCGTTATCATCCATTGGTCTCTTCCCTCATCTGCGCCTCCAGCAGGTCGTAGACCTCCGCCGGGACGGCGGTGGAGAAGGCGCGCTCCAGGGCGCGGCTCTTTTTGAGTTTTGCAAGGCACCCTGCGTCGGGGCACACATAGGCCCCCCGGCCCGGCTTCTTGCCCTTGAAATCCAGGCTGATCTCCCCCTCCGGGGAGCGGACCGCCCGGATGAGGTCCTTCTTGTTCTTCATCTCCCGGCAGCCAAGGCACTGGCGCTGAGGGAGCTTTCTTGGTTTCTGCATAACGGGTCCTTTCTTGTTTACCGGTCCAGCTCGAATGGAACCGGTTCCGGATAGCGTGCGCTGCTGGCAGCGGCCTTCTGCGGGATGACAGATTCCATGTCAATGCCGTAGCAGCTGGCGACAGCCAGAGCATAGCAGATCACGTCCCCCAGCTCCGCGTGAATCGTTCCCCGGACGTCCTCCGGCTGACAGGGCCGCAGGTCCTTCCGCATGGCCCGGGCCACCTCGCCGGTCTCCTCCGCCAGCTTGAGGAAGTAGTCCTTCGCCAGCTCCGGATGCTGGTTCTTGGACTTGATATAGGACTGCAAATAAGCGACAGAAATCCTTCCGTCCACGCGCTTACTCCTCCTCCGGTTCCGGCCCGGCTTCCGGTTCCGGCTCCTTGTAGGACTGGGGCTTGATGTCGATTTTGTACCCGGTGAGCCTTGCGGCCAGACGGGCGTTCTGGCCCTCCTTGCCGATAGCCAGGGAGAGCTGATCGTCGGGCACGATGACCCGGCAGCCCTTGCCCTCGTCGGCAATCCACACGTCCACCACGTCGGCGGGGGCCAGGGCGGCGGCAATGAACTCGGCGGGGTCCTCGCTGTACTTGATGATGTCGATTTTCTCGCCCCGCAGCTCGGTGACAATGTTGCCTACCCGCTGTCCGGCGGGGCCGACGCACGCGCCGATGGGATCGACGGCCTCGTCGGCGCTCCAGACGGCCATTTTGGTGCGGCTCCCGGCTTCCCGGGCGATGGACTTGACCTGCACCACGCCGTTGAAAATCTCCGGGACCTCCAGCTCAAAGAGCCGCTTCACCAGACCCGGATGGGTCCGGGAGATGAGCACCTGTGGCCCCCGGGTGCTCCGGCGGACCTCCACCAGATACACCTTTACATGCTGGCCCTCCACCAGCTCCTCGGTCTTGATCTGCTCGCTGGCGGCCAGCAGGGCCTCCGTGGACTCCGCCCCGGTGCCGATGCGCAGGGAGATATTGCCGGTGCGGGGGTCGATGCGGCTGACCACGCCGGTGAGGATCTCGTGCTGCTTGGAGTTGAACTCGTTGTAGACCATGCCGCGCTCAGCCTCCCGCAGGCCCTGGATGATGACCTGCTTGCCGTTTCCGGCGGCGATACGCCCGAATTCCACGTTGTCCACCGGGATATTCACCGTGCCGCCCACGTCCACCCGGCCATATCTGGCCCGGGCTTCCGCCGCGCTCATCTGGGTGCCAGGGTTCTCCACCTCCTCTACGATCTCCTTCTGGACGAACATTTTCAGATCCTTTTTCACCTCGTCCACATCCACGACCACGTTCTCCACGCCCTCGTGGTCCTTCTTATAGGCGGTGGTCAGGGCCTGGATGATCTTATCCATCATAAAGGTGGGAGAGATGCCCCGCTCCTTCTCCAGCAGATCCAGCGCGGCGAAGATTTCATCACATTTCATATCGTTTACTCCTATTTCCCTCTTACAAACATCTTACGATCCATCAAAATTCGATCCGAAGGCGGCACAGGGCCACCTCGTTTTTCAGAAAGGTCATCCGGCGCTCACCCACGGTAACGGTGACGTCCCCGTTGTCATACCCCGCCAGCACTCCGGCAAACTCCTTCCGGCCCTCCTTGGCCTGATAGAGCTTCACGGCCACAGGGCTGCCCATGAACCGCTCATAGTCGCCCGGCCGCTTCAGGGGACGCTCGGCCCCAGCGGAGGACACCTCCAGGGTGTAGCTGCCCTCGATGGGGTCCGCCTCGTCCAGCAGGTCGCTGAGGGCCCGGCTCACCGTCTCGCAGTCCAGGATGTCCACGCCATCCGGCTTGTCGATATACACCCGCAGGTACCAGCTCCCGGCCTCCCGGACGTACTCCACGTCCCACAGCTCACATCCGGCCTCCTCCACAACGGGGAGGGCCAGCTTTGTCACCAGTTCCGTAATTTTCGCCATGACATCTCCTTGTTTCGCCCGCTGGCCGACAACTGTACGCGCCAGGCGGAATTTCTGTTCGTTAAAATTTGCCAAGAAAAAGAGCGGACCCAAAAGTCCACTCCGGTTTACTCATGCTGACAAGCGTATCATACCACAAACGCCCTGCTATGGCAAGTGTTTTCTTGCAAATATCTGGCGCGGCAGGATATTTTTTTCAGGGGAAGAATGCCGGGAAACCGCAGGGGGATACGATTCCTTCCGGGCTTTGCGGCTAAAGCCGCTCACTGCGGTGGTCAGAAGGGCTGTCTTCATACGAAACAGCGGTTGACGGAAATTCCCGGACGCGGCTCTGGGGGAGGATTCTCCATGCTGCGGAGTGCGGACGGTTGCCAAGGCTCCGCAGCCTTTGAAAAGGCCGCGCAAATCCCTCTTTTCAAACCGCCCGTTTCGTGTTAGAATATCCGGGAAGGAAAGGAGGCGGCGCACAATGATTTACCACATCCTCGCCATAGGCGACGTGGTGGGCGAGCAGGGCCTGCGGCACCTGGAGAAAAGCCTGCGCCCCCTGCAAAAATGGAAGGATATCCGCTTCACTGTGGTCAACGGCGAGAACGCCTCCGTCACCGGCGTCACCTTCGACCAGGTGGAGCGCATGTATGCCGCCGGAGCGGACGTGGTGACTCTGGGCAACCACACCTTCGGCAAGCCCCAGATTGCGGACCGGCTGGAGGAGGACCCCTACCTGCTGCGCCCCGCGAACTATACAGGCCGCGCCCCTGGAAAGGGCTGGGGCGTCTACGACTGCGGGCGGATTCAGATCGGCGTCATGAACCTCATAGGCCGGTGCGGTCTGGATTTCAACGCAGACAGCCCCTTCGCCGCCGCCAGCCGCATCCTGAAGGCGGACAGGCCCCTCTTTACCCTGGTGGACTTTCACGCCGAGGCCACCAGCGAAAAGCTGGCCATGGCCTACCACCTGGACGGCCTTGTCTCCGCCCTGTGGGGCACCCACACCCACGTCCCCACCGCCGACGAGCGGGTCTTTCCCAAGGGCACCGGGTATCTCACCGACCTGGGCATGACCGGCCCCGTCGAGAGCGTCCTGGGCATCCGCCCGGAGCAGAGCGTGGAGCAGTTCCTGGGCGGCCTGCCGGGGCGGTATCAGGTGTCGGACGGCCCCTGCAAAATGCAGGGCGCGGTGTTCAGCCTGGACAGCGGGACAGGGCTGTGTGTGGATGTGGAAAGGGTGGACGTTCGGTGACAGGAGAGCGGATGTGGGCGGAATTCGCTGCCAAGCGCGGTTTAAAAATGGATACGGACCATGACGCCTGGGCCTTCGGAGATCATGCGGATGCCCTGGCCCGGCTCACCCTGGAGGGCGTGAAAACCGCCACGTCCTCCGCCCACCCCCTCTACGAGCTGGAGGGGGAGCCTCTGCCGGCGGCAGGGGAGTACAGCGTCATCCTGGACAGCCGGGAGGAGGCAGTATGCGTCATCCGGACGGAGCGGGTAAAAGTCGTGCTCTATCGGGACGTTGGCGCGGACCACGCCTTCCGGGAGGGCGAGGGGGACCGCTCCCTGGCGTACTGGCGGCGGGTCCATGAGGCGTTTTTTACGAAGGAGCTGGCGGACGCCGGTCTGACCTTTGACGAGGACATGCTGGTGGTCTGCGAGGAATTCCGGAAAGTCTGGCCGGAATAAGGGGGGAGCCATGATAAAATTCATCCACGCCGCCGACTTCCATCTGGACAGCGCCTTCGGCGGTTTGCCGGTGGAGAAGTCCAGGGAGCGCCGCCGGGAGAGCCGGGAGCTTGTGGACCGGCTTGCGGATCTGGCGCTGCTGGAGAAGGCGGACCTGGTACTGCTCAGCGGCGATCTGTTCGACGGGGAGCGGGTCTACCCGGAGACCCTGGAGCGGCTGAAGACCGCGCTGGCCCGGATGCGGTGTCCGGTGTTCATCGCGCCGGGGAACCACGACCCCTACACCCCCCGCAGCCCCTACGCCCACCAGCCCTGGCCGGACAATGTGTGCGTCTTCCGGGAGGAGGGGCTGTCATCGGTGGCTCTGCCGGAGCTGAAGTGCGTGGTCCACGGGGCGGCCTTCACCGGCCCGGAGCGGACCAGTCCCGCGCTGGCCCCCAGGGCCGTCCCGGCTGACGGGATGACCCACCTCTTCTGTCTCCACGGCGACGTGGGGAGTCCCTCCAGCCGGTACGGTCCCATCACGCGGGAGCAGATCGCCCGCAGCAAGGCGGACTACGTCGCCCTGGGACACGTCCACCAGTACAGCGGCCCCCAGCGGGACGGGGATACCTGCTGGGCCTATCCCGGCTGCCCGGAGGGGCGGGGATTCGACGAGCTTGGCGACAAGGGCGTACTGGTGGGACGCGTAGCCTCAGGCGGGACAAAGCTGCGGTTCGTCCCGCTGTGCAAACGGCGGTACTGGATTCTGGAGGCGGATGTGACGGATACTTCCCCCAGGGAGGCGCTGGAGTCCGTCATGCCGGACACGGCGGGGCAGGATGTCTGCCGGGTTCTCTTCACCGGCGAGGCCGACGGGCAGGGCGTGGAGCTGGACATGGTCGCCAGTATGTTTGAGGACCGCTTCTACGCCCTGGAGCTGCGGGACCGGACCCGTCCGGCTCAAAGCCTGTGGGAGAAGGCCGGGGAGAACAGTCTGCGGGGGCTGTTCCTTCAGGAGATGAAAATAAAATATGACGCCGCCAAGGACGATGCGGCGCGGGAGCAGGTCACCATGGCCGTCCGGTTCGGACTGGCGGCTCTGGAGGGCCGGGACATAGGATGAAAGAGGAAAAGCAATGGAAGAGAAAAAAATTCTGATGATTGGCACGGGAGGCACCATCGCCTCCGAGGTAAGCGATTCCGGCCTGACGCCGGAGCTGACCAGCGAACAGCTCATCCGGTACATCCCCGACATCTCGGGAATCTGCAAGATCACCTGCTGCCAGCTTTTCAGCCTGGACAGCACCAATATCCAGCCCAAGCACTGGGCCCGCATCGCCTCCACCATCCGGGAGAACTACCGGGAGTTCGACGGCTTTGTCATCGCCCACGGCACCGACACTATGGCCTACACCGCCGCGGGCCTGAGCTATCTGGTCCAGGGCTGCCCCAAGCCCATCGTGCTCACCGGCGCGCAGAAGCCCATCGGCTTCGAGACCACCGACAGCAAGCAGAACCTCCGGGACGCCGTCACCGTGGCCGCGTCGGACATGGCGGGGGTGATGCTGGTGTTCAACGGCAAGATCATCACGGGCACCAGGGCCAGGAAAACCCGCAGCAAGAGCTTTGAAGCCTTCTCCAGCATCAACTATCCCCTGCTGGGGATGGTGCGGGACGGGCGCATCATCCGGTATATCCGCCCCGAGGCCAGGGCCGTGCCTCAGTTTTACGACAAGGTGAATCCCAACGTGGCGCTGCTGAAGCTGATCCCCGGGACGGACTGCGCCGTGGCGGCATACCTGCTGGAGCGCAGCGACGCGCTGATTATTGAGAGCTTTGGCGTGGGCGGACTGCCCACCTACAAGGCCGGAGACTACTACGACACCGTGAAGGCGGGGCTGGACGCGGGCAAGACCGTGGTCATGACCACCCAGGTGGAGAACGAGGGCAGCGATCTCGCGGTCTACCACGTAGGCAGCTCCATCAAGCGGAACCTGCCGATTCTGGAGGCGTACGACATGACCACCGAGGCGGTATGCGCCAAGCTCATGTGGATTCTGGGCCAGACCACCGACCGGAAGTGGGTGGAGGAGCTGTTCTACACGCCGGTGGCCTGCGATATCCTGGCGGGGAAATAGAAGACCGCCCCCTTGCGGGGGCGGCGGGGTCTGTGCGGTTCAGTTCAGAGGCCTGCCGCACTCGGCGCAGAACCTCGCGCCCTCCACGGCGGCCCTCGCGCCGCATACCGGGCAGACGCCCCTGCGTACGGCGGGCTTTCCGCAGCCGGGACAGAATTTCGCGCCCTCCGGTAGCGCCGTGCCGCAGGAGGCGCAGCAAGCCTGCTCAGGCTCCTGCGGCACGTAGAAATCGTTGATGTCCATGGGCTTGCCCATGAAGGTGTACCGCTGGACGAAATCGAAAATCTCCTGGGGCAGCTTCTGCTGGCCAATGGCCCCGATGACCGCCGTAATCAGCAGCGGCGCGAAGACGATATAGCCCACTGTGGCGGCGCCCAGCTTATCCACCCAGCGGCCCGCGCCCAGGTCCACCGTCAGCATGTCGCTGTATACGCTCAGGCGGATCTGGATGGCCTGATCCATCCCCACGAACTTTTTCCAGCCCTCGGTCTGCCGGGCCTGGATGAAGTAGCTGGTTTCGGACTGGGCCACGCCCTCCGTCTCCAGACGCTTCTGTATGCGCAGGAAATCCTCCAGGGCAAGGGCCACGTCCTCCAGGGTCAGGCTCGCACCCATCCGGAATACTTTTGCATCTGCCATTGTTCTCCTCCGTTCCCCGCCGCGCAGGCGGTGGTTTGGTGGATTCATTGTACCACGGCGGCGGGAGAATGTCAATTTGCAGGAAATGAGGGGCGGGGGATTTGAACGAGTGAATAAATCAATCCCATAATCCCGATTTGACTTCGTGTGTCCGGATAGATGCCATGAACGATTATTTATAGCGGAGTATGAATGAAAAACGAGCGTCTCCACGGAAGAGGTATACACAATACACGCCCCGCAAAGATCACGCAGGCCAACGCATCTGCCGTGATCCCCTACATCAAACAAGGAGAACACCATGAAAAACGTCAAACACGCGAAATGCGTCAAATGCGGAAAAATCTACAAGGCCGTCCCTGACCTGACCAACTGCTCCTGCGGGGGCATCCTGGATATCGTCTACGACTACGGCTACATCAAGACCGTTCTGACCTGGGAAACGCTGGCCGCCCGCAGGGACTACTCCATGTGGCGCTACCGGGAGCTGCTGCCGGTGGAGGAGACTACCGCGGCCCCGCCCCTCCGGGTGGGCTGGAGCCCTCTGTACCCAGCCCCCAGGCTGGCGGAAACGCTGGGCATCCGAAAATTGTTCGTCAAGGACGATGGCGTGAACCCCACCGCCTCCCTGAAGGACCGGGCCAGCTCCATGGCCGTCGCCAAGGCCCGTGAGGCCGGGGCGAAGGTCATCGCCTGCTCCTCTACCGGCAACGCCGCCTCCTCCCTGGCGGGCAACGCGGCGGCGGCGGGGCTGGAGACCTACATCTTTATCCCCTCCCGCGCCCCCAAGGGCAAGGTGGCCCAGCTCATGACCTTCGGCGCAACGGTCATCTCCGTCCAGGGCAGCTACGAGGAGACTTTTGAGCTGAGCAAGGCCGCCATCGAAAAATGGGGCTGGTACAACCGAAACGCCGCCATCAACCCCTACCTCTCCGAGGGCAAGAAGACTGTGGGCCTGGAGATCATGGAGCAGCTTGGCTGGGAGGTCCCGGACTACATTGCCATCTCCGTGGGCGACGGCTGCACCATCGCAGGGCTGTGGAAGGGCCTCAAGGACCTGTACGCCATCGGTCTGATTGACAGGCTCCCCCGGCTCATCTCCGTCCAGGCGGAGGGGTGCTGCCCTCTGAACCGGGCCATCGCCTCCGGCGGGGACTGGGCTCCCATGGAGGAGAACACCCTGGCGGACTCCATCGCCGTGGGCGTGCCCCGCAACGCGGACAAGGCCCTCATGGCGGTCCGGGAGTCCAACGGGCTGGCAGTGAACGTCTCCGATCAGGAGATCATGGCCGCCCAGAAGCTGCTGGGGCAGACCTGCGGCGTGTTCGGCGAGCCTGCTGGCGTCACCGGGACAGCAGGGCTGAAAAAGCTCTGTGAGCAGGGCGTGATTCCTGCGGATGCCGCGGTGGTTTCCGTGGTTACGGGCAGCGGACTGAAGGACGTTGCCAATGCCATCGCGTTCTGCGGCGAGCCGGTCAGTATCCCCAACAGTATGGCGCGGCTGACGGAGGCATTTGCGGCGAGGAACGCAGGACAGGGAAAAATCTGAACGCAGAGGCCCTTGGATTTTGTAATCCAAGGGCCTCTATGGATGCCGCCAGCAGCGGAAGTATATTTTTCCTGCGCAAGCAATCGTATCCAGTTTTCGGGGAAGGGCTCATACCCTCATGCGCCCAGAGGTCCGCGCAGAGCTTTCCTCAGAAATATTTGCGCATTCAACAGGTCCTGCCGCCAATCCGGGTTCCCCAGGTACCAGAATTCCGCCACGAACCTGTGTATACCCAGCGAGCGCGCTGCCGCCGCCACCGCTTCAAAGTCCACATGGCCCTGGCCGAAGAACAGGTCTCGGAATTTTCCGGGGACGGATTCTTTCAAATGCAGTGCGGAGAGATGTCCCGCACCAGCGGCAAGGTCGGCCAGCGGGTCCCGACCCGCCCCCACCGCTGCATTGGTCAAATTGCCAATGTCCGGATAAACCTGCAGCCAGGGACTGTCCATCTCCCGGACGAAGGCCATCGCCTTTTCCACGGTGTTCATAAAAGGGGTCTCCATTGTTTCAAAAGCCAGCGTCACGCCATACCGGGCCGCCATTTGGGCCGCAATATGCAGACTTTCCTGGAAAAATACACAGGTTTCCTCGTCCGACGGGAGATAGTACACATCATAGCCCGCCAATTGGATCGTGCGCACCCCCAGAGAATCCGCAAGGCACAGGGCCTTTTCCAGGATCTGGAGGCTTCTGTCCCGAATGTGGCTGTCCGGGTGTCCCATCGGATATTTCCGGTGCCCCGAAAGGCAGATCGAACGAATAGGCAGTTCGATCTCCCACATGGCATCCAGTACTTGATGGACTTCCTCCCTGTCCCATTCCAACCGGGCCAGCTTCTCGTCAGTTTCATCAATCGAGAGCTCCAGGAAGTCAAATCCAGCCTGTTTTGTCTCGGTCAGCTTTTCAGGGATTGTGAGCGTTCCCGGCATACTTTTTTCGTACAGGCCCAGAAGATATGGCGTCATCTCTCCAGCCTCCTTTCCGTCTGGTCAATCTATATGGAGCCATACGCCATTCAGCGCTTGAATCACAGCGCGATAGGCCTCATATTTGTCCTCATATACCGCATGGTACTCGGCTCTGGGGTAAAATGTCCGCGTGATCTGGACCGTATGAGCAATCGCGTCAGGATAGCCGGCATAAATGCCTGCCGCAATACCCGCTGCCATAGCCGCCCCAAGACACCCCAGTTCTTTTCCAGCAGTTGTCTCAATAGGGATCTGCAGCGCATCCGCAAACATCTGCGCCCAGACCGGAGAGTGGGCCGCTCCGCCCGAGAGACGGATGCTGTTCGGCTCCTTGCGATTGAGCAGCAACCGTTTAATATGGGTAAGATGGGAAAATACGACCCCTTCATAGACAGCCCGAAGCATATGACGCCGCTCATGGTAGGCCGTCAGTCCCACAAAGGCGCCCTTTGCCAGGGGATCTTCATTGGAGCCGTTGAGGAAGGGCAGGAAGATCAAACCGCAGCTGCCGGGTTCGACAGAGGCAACCTGCCGGTTGGCCTGATCGTATACAGACTCCGCCCCGGTACATCCTCTGCCGGGCAGACGATCAATGAACCACTCCAGATTTCCCGCCGAAGTGGGGCTGCTCTCCTCAATCAGAAAATAGCCGGGAATACAAAATATAGAGTTGAGAGAAACAGTTCCGTTGGTAATGGGTACCGGGGAGAGAAGCTCATTTATGCTCCATGTACCGGCGATTGTGCACAACTCCCGGGTGCTGGACAGCCCGCTGGCAATGCCGCAGGCATCCACGTCGAACATCCCTGCCGCTACCGGAATGCCGGAGGGCAGTCCGGTGAAAGCGGATGCCTCCGGCGTCACAAAACCGCATGTGTCGGAAGACCGGCGCAGGGGCGGCAGCTTTTTCAGACACTGCTCCAGTCCGAATAAGGCCATCAGATCCGCGTCATACGCCTGAGTGGACAAATTGAGCAAATTGGAACCTGAGAAATCCGTATGTTCAGCAAACGCCTGCCCAGTGAGCCGGTACCGGATATAATCCTTCACGGCGAAAATATAGCGGGTGCGGTCCAGCACCTCCGGCTCATGATCCCGGAGCCACGCCAGCAGCGTCACTGGCTGCATCATCACAATATCCTGAAATGTTTTTTCATAGACCCTGGCGGCTGTTCCATCGGCCTTCCAGCGCTGGACATAATCCAGCCCTCTGCGGTCAGTGGAAGATATACCGGAACGGACGGGACGGCCCTGCCCGTCCACCAAATACAGCCCTTTCCCATGGCCAGAGAGCGAAACGCCCGCAATCTTTTCCGGATGGACGCCGCTTTGCTGGAGCGCATTCCGGATCACCCGACCGTTGATCCTCCAAAGTTCGTCCATGTCGCGTTCTGCGTAGCCGGGAACTGGCGCCGCAGCGGACGCTGGCGCACTGGAGACCGCCAGCTGGCGCCCTTCACAGTCAAATACGGCGGCTTTGACAGAGGTCCCGCCGTTGTCTATCCCCACAAGATACCTCATGCGGCGCACTCCTTTTTAAATTCATTTACAGAGAAGTCACGGCATCCAGCCGTGACTTTCCCACATGCTACTAAAGCTTCTGGAATGAACGGGACATCAACGTGTGTGGAGGTCCCGTATCCATTCACTGCCCGCCACGTCCTCGCGCATACAGAAATAGTCCCATATAAACCCGGCGGGCATCATCTTCGCCTCCTCCAGCAGGGCCAGGCGCTTGGTGGTGTTGCCCTCATACTCCAGCCGCTTCAGTTCCTGGATGGGCCGGAGCATGGCCAGCAGCAGCGCCTTTCGGGCGCTGCGGGCGCCGATCACCATAGCTGCGACACGATTGATGGACGCATCGAAAAAGTCCGTACCGATGTGGACCTTGTCGTAGGCATCGTAGGAGGCAATCTCCTCCATGATTTCCCTGGTGGCATCGTCCACCAGGACTACGTGGTCGGAGTCCCAGTGAACAGGACGGGATACATGGAGCTGCAGATGGTCGCCAAAGGCCAGATAGCTGGTAAATTTACTGGCAATGGATTCTGTGGGGTGGAAATGCCCCGCATCCAAGCAGACGATACATCTGCCGGTATGAGCGGCATACTCTGTATAGAATTCATTGGAGCCCGGGACATAGGACTCGCTGCCCAGGCCAAAGACTTTGGATTCGCAGGAGTCCAGATTGTGCTCCAGCGGCTGGGCAAAGATCTGGTCCAGCGAGTCCTTCAGCAGCAGGCGGGGCCGCAGTTTGTCCACAGTGATGTCCTTGCTGCCGTCGCCAATCCAGTGGTTGGTGATGCATGTCTCCCCCAGTTCACGGCCAAAATAGTCCCCGATCCTCCGGCAGGCGATGCCGTGTTCAATCCAGAAGCGGCGTATCCCCTCGTCTGGATTTGTCAGGGTCGAACCGGAGTCGTAATCGGGATGGGCAAAATAGGTCGGATTGAAATCCAGTCCGATCCCCCGGCCCTTGGCGTAATCTACCCACTCTGTAAACTCCGCAGGAGTGATCTCATTTCGGCCGATCTTTTTGCCGTGCTTATTCATGTAGATGGAGTGCAGGGCCAATTTGATACGGCCCGGGATCAGATCCAGCGCTTGATCCAGATGGCGCATAAACATTTCCCGGTCCTCCGGTTTGCCGGGTGCGCTGCCGGTAGCAGCAATACCGCCGTCCAGAGCTATATCCGGGAACTCAAACCCCTGAAGGTCGTCCAACTGCCAGCAGTGGAGGGAAATGGGCACGCTGGTCAGTTTCTGCAAGACTGCGTCGGTATCAACCCCAAGCTGGGCGTACATCTCTTTGGCAATCTGATAGTTTCGTTCTGTGTTGCTCATAGTGTATCACTCCTTATGGTAACAAATCCCCGCAGGTCATTTCTTGTAGGCAAAGTATTTCCCCTCTGCGCGCGGCGCACGGGACGACTTGGAGGAAAAGACCAGCACCAGCAGCGTAATGGCGTAGGGGAAAATTTTAAGGAACAGAGGCGGTATGGCGGACAGGGAAGGCCACAGGGTGGAGATCTGCGCTACCGTCAGCGCAAAACCGAAAAACAGGGTGGAAACCAGTACCCGGAAGGTGCGCCATTGTCCGAAGATCAGTCCCGCCAGCGCTACAAAGCCCAGTCCATTGACGTTTCCTGTGGACTGTCCGGCAACTGTCAGCGCATATACCGCTCCGCCCAGGCCAGCGAACGCGCCGGAAATCAGCACACCGGTATAGCGTATCCCCGCGACATGGATACCGGCCGCTTCCGCCGCCTCCGGATACTCGCCGCAGGCGCGCAGGCGAAGGCCAAAGGGGGTCCTTTCCATGACGTACCAGGACAAGACCGTCAGCGCCAGCACCAGCCAGGTGGTCACATAACTTTTCTGAAACAGTACCTGCCCGATGATGGGGATCGAGGACAGCAGCGGTATATCAAAACGCGGAAGGCTGTTGACGATGATGATACTGACGCCCACGATCTGGCGGGACAGATAGACGCTCAACGCCGCCGCCATCAGGTTCAGCGCCGTACCGCAGATTGTCTGGTCCGCATTCAGATGCACGCTGGCAAAAGCCAGCAGCAGCGAAAACAGCATCCCCATCAGAACTGCCAGCAGGATCCCAGCAGCAGCCGCTGCGGCAGAGCCGCAGGCATCGGCCAGAAGGGTAACGCTCAGGACGCCCGTCAGTGCGCCGATAATCATGATACCATCCAGAGCAATATTGATAATGCCGCTGCGCTCAGCAAACATGCCGCCCAGAGCGGTAATCAGGATCGGGATCGTATAGGCTACCGCATAGGGGGCCATTGTGAAAAACATGCTCATTCCTGTCCCGCTCCTTTCCCTGCGTTGGTCCGTCTCTTCCGGCTTCGCAGCCAGACAGCGATCCTGTTGAAATACAGGTCCACCAATTTGCTGATCGCCGCAAAATAAATGATGATGGCGAGGATAGTGTCTGCGATCTCCGGCGCAACATGGACCATGGCGTTCATATAGCCCTTCCCCGTCTGCAAGACAGCGAAGAAGACTGCCGCAAAGACCACGCCGGCCGGAGACAGATTCCCCAGCAGTGCAACAGCAATTCCGTCAAATCCTTGAGAGGGCTGCACACCAATGCGGATGGAGGCGGAATAACCGCAGTAATAGGATACGCCTGCCAGCCCCGCCAGAGCGCCGGCGATTGCCATCGCCTGAATCGTGTTCTTCTTGATATGAATGCCGCCGTATTCCGCCGCCTCCGGGCTGAAGCCCACCGCTTTCATATGATAGCCGGTCACAGTATACCTGAGGATAAAGTGGACCGCCGCTACAGCGGCCAGCGCCAGGAAAAAACCGTAATTGAAGCTGCTGCTTCCCGTCAGTCCGCACAGCCATGCCGCCCGGAGAGAAGCTGCGTCCGGAATGGTCCTGGACTCCGTTACCATGGTGGCGGACCGGAAAAAATCGGAGACGATATAGTAAACGGTCCAGTGCGCGATCCAGTTCATCATGATTCCTGATACCACTTCGTTGACATTGAAGCGGGATCTCAAAAATCCCTGAAAGCCGCCCCACAGTGCGCCCGCCAGCAGACCAGCCAGCACTACGGCGGGCAACAGGACCGCCCTGGGCGCGTTCAGTGACAGCGCCGTCACCACAGAGGCCAATCCGGCGATCATCATCTGTCCCGTCGCACCGATATTGAACAGGCCGGTCTTATAGGCAAAGGTAATGGAAAGTCCAGTGAAGATTAACGGGATGGCGTTGGCAAGGGTGTTGAATATCCGCGTAGTCGTGGACACGCCTCCCTGGAAAAGGTACAGATAACACTCTAATGGATCGGCGCCGCTGGCCAGCAGCAGCAGGGATCCGGCCACAAAACCAAACAGAATCGCCAGCACCGACACCAAAAGCGGCCTGCACTTCGCAGCATTCAGTTTCTTACGCATCTTGCCCCTCCCTCAACGTCACACCGGCCATCATCAGGCCCACATTGGACTCCGTAGCCTCCGCTTGAGGGAGTTCACCGATGAGGCGGCCGTTGTTGACCGCGATAATCCGGTCCGACAGCTGCAGCACCTCGTCCAGCTCCAGCGAGACAAGAAGAACCGCCTTTCCATTTTTTCGCTCCTCCAGCAGGCGTGTGCGGATATATTCTATTGAGCCCACATCCATGCCCCGGGTGGGCTGCACTGCGATCAGCAGCTTATGGGATTTTTCAATCTCCCGGCCTACAATCGCCTTCTGCTGGTTGCCGCCAGAGAGACTGGCGGCCTTGGATATTGCCCCCTCGCTGGAGCGGATGTCAAATCGCTGAATGATCCGCCCGGCATGGGCACGGACCGCCGCCTGCTGCAGCAGGCCTCTGTGCGCAAAGGGTTCCTCTGTGCTGGACCCCAGGATCAGATTGTCCTCCAATGAAAAATCCATGACCAATCCCCGGCGCTGCCGGTCCTCCGGCACATGGGAAATCCCGGCGCGGATCCGCTCTGACACCGGCAGCGCGGTGATCTCCCGGCCATCCAGCCAGATCCTGCCGCTGCAAGCCGGACGGAGGCCGGTAATTGCCTCAACAAGCTCCGTCTGTCCGTTGCCGTCCACGCCTGCTATGCCCACGATCTCCCCTTGGCGGACTTCAAACGAGAAATCTTTCAGCCCTAAAGAACCCAGGGCGTTTTTGACACTGAGCCCCTCCACTTTGAGAACACATGGTCCGGGCTCCTGTTCCTCTTTCTCCAGCTGGAAGGACACACACCGCCCAACCATTTTGTCCGCCATCTCCTGAGAGCTGGTGTCCGCTACGGATACGGTATCCACCACCGAGCCGCGGCGAATGATGACGCAGCGGTCAGCTGCCTGCTTGATCTCTTTCAGCTTGTGGGTGATAAGGATAATGGATTTCCCCTGTCTGGCCAGATCGCGGATGATCTGCATCAGCTCGTCGATCTCCCGGGGCATCAGGACGGCTGTCGGTTCATCGAAGATCAGGATATCCGCATTCCGGTACAGCATTTTCAGTATCTCTGTCCGCTGCTGCATACCGACGGTGATTTTCTCAATCCTTGCCGCCGGATCAATCTCCATACCATAGGTTCTGGATAGTTCCTTCACCCGCACCTCTGCGCCTTTTAAGTTCATGCAGAACGGATTGCCCGGCTCCTGACCAAGTACTATGTTCTCTGTAACAGTAAAATTATGGACCAGTTTGAAGTGTTGATGGACCATTCCTATGCCTAGTTCGCTGGCATCCCGGGGGCCTCTGATCTGCACCGGCTTTCCCCTGAGCAGGATCTGGCCTGCGTCCGCCCGGTAGATGCCCATCAAAATATTCATCAGAGTGGATTTCCCCGCACCATTCTCGCCAAGAAGGGCCAATATCTCTCCCTTGTGCAGCTGGAGGGAGATGTGGTCATTGGCCCGCAGCCCGGGAAAATCCTTGACAATATCCCGCATTTCCAGAACGATCTCTGTATTCACCAGATACCTCTCTTTCCGCCTGCCGCGTCTGGGGCGGCGGCAATCGCTTACAAGCGCCGGTCGGGAGAAAAAGCAGGAAACCGCTCCGCTCTTCCTCCCAACCGGTCCGTTGCGTTATCAGGTCAATTCCACGCGCTGACGTCGACCATATCCTTGCTGACCACATAGTCGCCGTTGGCGATCTTCTGGGTCATCTCGTCCACCAGAGACTGCGTCTCACTGCTGAAGTTGGGATTCACCGCCGGGCAGGACAGTGCGCCGGTAGAGACGTTCAGCACCAGATACTGACCGCCGGGATACTGTCCCTTCAGGTATTCCTCAATGACAAAATAGGCGGAATTGCCCACCTGCTTCATTGTGGTGGTCATGGTGACCGAGGACTTGCCATCAGAGAGCAGGCCGTCCTCATATTGATCAGAGTCACAGCCAACGACCCAGACCTTCTCGCCGTTCTCCGCCCGGGATTTTGCTTCGTTGAAGGCTCCCAGGCTGGTAGAACCAGCGGCGGCATAGATCAGGTTGATCCCGTTTTCGTACATCTGCGCGGCGATCTGCTGCCCCAGCGCGGCATCACTGTAGGTCCCGCTCCATACGAAATTGTCTGCGTTAAGCCGAATGTTTGTATCGTAGTTTTCATTGGCATAAATGACGCCCTGCTTGAACCCGGTGATAAAAAGCTTGGTGTGGTCCGTTTCAACGCCGAACAGACCGCCGAACTCTCCCTCTTTCAGTTCAATAGCTGAGCCGAATCCCGCCAGAAAGCCGCCCTGCTCCGCATCATAGTCGACAGCCACGGTGTTATCGGCGATGGTATAGCTGTCGTCTCCGGAGTTCCAGGGAGCGGTATCAATGGTAACAAACATGACGTCGGGATAGAGGGACTGTGCGTCATAGGCGGCCTGCTGGAAGCTGAAGCCAGGCATGACGATCATCTGGTAGCCCGCATCCACCAGATCGGCAATAGCTTCCAGCGTCGCAGTGGTGGAATCATCACTGGACTGAAGATAACCGATCTCAACGCCCAGGTCCACCTCCGCCTTCTGCAGGCCCTCCCAGGCGGACTGAATGAAGGACTTATCGTCGATTGAGGAAGTTCCGCAGCACAGGCCCACTTTCAGTGAAACGGCAGGTGTATCGCTTTCTCCCTGTGGGCCGGGATTCTCAGGCGGCGTCTCTTTTGCACAGCCTGTCAGACAGACTGCCAGCATACATCCCGCCAGCAAAAGACTTAACCATTTTTTCATCTTCATTCTCCAATCCTTTCTGCATGAAAACATGCACACGTCTGATCTGCGGGAAGCGGCTTGACGGAGATGCGCCGCTTCATCATCCCGCATTTCTGTCCCACACCAATGTTCTTGCATCGGTCTTACTGCATTTTAGCATCCGATTACTTTATTGTCAACTGAATTTTATATATAATTTACTAAAATCACTAAAAGGCTCAACAATTTTTGGATAAAAAATATTTTTATTTTGCGGCTTTATAAGATACAGCATTTGAATATCTGCAAAAAATATACATATTTGTTGAAATCGATTGGTTTACTTGTTGATTGTGCTGAATTTGAAAAATCTATCGACATCCACGGAAAATCATGATAAACTAATGAAAATTGAGTTGAGTGATAAGCAGCCTGTGATAGCAGGTCCGCTCAGAAAGGAATGAGGATATTACATGAATCTGAAAGAGATCGCCAAGGCTGCGGGAGTGTCGCCTTCCGCAGTATCTCTGGTGCTCAATGGTAAAAGCGGTGTCGGCGTCCAAAAACGGGCGCAGGTCACCCAGCTCCTTCTGTCCAACGGATACAGTATCGCTCCCCGCCAGAGCAGCGAGCGGGCCAAGTCGATCTGCTTTCTCAAGTTTTCACGCCACGGCCATCTGGTAAATGGAAATGCGGATTTTACCGCCCGTATCATGGATGCCGCCGAGAAGGAGTGCCGGCGGCTTGGCTATGAATTCCGTGTGGTGGTGTTCCGGAACGACCAATTTCCGGAAATTTTAGAAAAACTGCGCACCAGTATGCCGGATGGCATACTGCTCCTGGGAACAGAGTTGACCAGCGACGATATGGCGTATCTTCCCCAGTTCTCCGCGCCGCTGGTGGTGGTGGACAATCTGTTGGCACGGGAGGACTATAACTGTGTGGACATGAACAATGAGGATGCATCCTATAAAATTGCAGAACATCTCTATCAGAAAGGGCATCAGGAGATCGGTTATCTTTACAATAATCTCCCCAGTTACAACTGTACCGCCCGCTTTCAGGCTTTTCGGGAGGCGCTGCCCAAATTTGGACTGTCCATACCAGAGGAAAATATTATCCCCATCTCTCCGGTTTTTATCGATGCCTATGTAGACACGCTGACACTGCTGAAGGAACAGCGCAGACTGCCCGAAGCCCTGGTTGCCACCAACGATACGATTGCTTTGGCTGCGAGCAAAGCAATATTGGAATTCGGGCTGAGGATTCCGGAGGATATTTCCATAATAGGTTTTGATAATATACAGTTTTCTGAGTTTTCTATTCCCGCGTTGACTACTATCAGCGTCTCCTGCATGGATATTGGCATCTGGTCTGTCCGGCTGCTTCAGGACCGCATCCTCTATCCCCACTCTCCCGTAGTCAAGATCCAGGTCAGCACCGAGCTAATCAGCAGGGAAAGCGTCAAGGAACGCCGGCTCCCCGCTGCTGTAAAATGAAACATCTGCCGGACCAGATGAGAAACTGGTCCGGCAGATGTTTTTTAGAAGCTGTATGTATAGGCGGGGGACGCCAGATGGACGAAGGATTTTCGCGCGGGACCAGGACAATTTTCGCTGGAATACTGGATGTATTACAAGAAAATATAACGAAAAGCGGCGCAAAAAGACCCGGCCAGACGGCGTTCAACGCCCCTGAATACAGCTTTTCAGGGCTCAATAGGTCAATAAATGGAACAAGTGCTGCTTATAGGCCGCCGCATCCACCTGGGAGCACACAGTGGCATTGCACGGCTTATGCAGCTGCTTGTGCTTGTCTATGGAGAAATATCCATAGGCAATGCCACGGTTCAGTTCGATCTCGCAATAGGCATCGTAAGCGCCCCGCATGATCTCCGGATAGATGAGCGCCATCATGATAACGCTGTCAATGATGCCAAACTCCTCGTGACCGAACTTTTTCCGGTCATACTCTCGAAGCGACTGGGTACACCGATAGCAGAAGCGGGCAATCGGATGGTCGTTGGCTAACAGGAGCTTCACGTCCTCCGGCGTAATGGGCGTACCGGAACAGGCCACATCCCAGGTCACCCAGATGGCGGGAAAGCCAGCTCCCAGGATGATGCTGGCCGCCTCGGGATCCACATAGACGTTAAACTCCGCCGCAGGCGTCGCGTTCCCTTGATCAAAGCCAGTCCCACCCATAATCCACAGTTTTTTGATATTTTCAGCAATCCGGGGCTCCTTGAGATAGGCCATTGCCAGATTGCTCAAGGGCCCCAGCGTCACGATCTCCAGCTCACCCGGGGCGGACATCACCAGATCAATGATCGCGTCCGCCGCGTGGCCGCTCTCCGCCTGGCGGGCCGGATCAGGAAGATGCATCTCTCCCAGGCCGTCGCTGCCATGGACATAGTCCGCGGTAAACAGCTTTTCCCGCACCAACGGCCGGGCCATTCCCCGATACACTGGCGGGAAATAAGTATTCGCCACCTCGCAGGCGATCAAAGCGTTTTTAACGCACAGGTCAAGGGATACATTACCGCAAACGACAGTAATGGCTTCCACATGGATATTCTCCACCGCCCGCAGCGCCGCAATAATTGCCCAGACATCATCCGAACCGGTATCGGTGTCAATAATCAGCCGGCGCATAACTGCCACCTCCTTGTATGTTTTCTATTCAGCATTGTACTAAAATTTTAACTGTATGTCAAGATAATTTACTAAAATTTTGACAACTATTTTCTATTGCACCATGCACGTTGTCGGTCTTGGCTTGTTTATCCCAGGACGGCCCTTGCGCTGGGACATTGCAGAAGCGCATAGTCTGCTTATGCAGCTATCCTAGCGATGCCAGCAAAGGATTTTCTCCAGACAGAAAAAGAAGCCTGTCCTTTGAACGAATCAAAAAACAGGCTTCTTTCATTGCGACCGCGCTGCCAAAACGATACTTGCGGGAGCGTTGCGCAGATGTCACATTACAAAATATTCAATCTGCGGCGAATACCTCATACTGTTGTTTTGGCCCGCCGCAGACCGGCCAAACATAGATTTTTTCTGAGGCTTCGGTAGAAAGAGTGGTCGGGTCAGCGGTTAGGGAGAGAGGGATGAAGATTGGAGCAAGAGAGCATAACCATAGCGAGAAGATTATCCACGTTGCGAAAGCCCAAAGCGGTACGGATGATGAGTTTGATTTTGTTGTTGATGGCCTCGGAGCGGGCA
>JAAWQM010000040.1 GCA_022800525.1 Oscillospiraceae bacterium | reverse complement strand
CTTTTTCAAGGGCTTTTCCCATCAGAAAAAAATCTTCCTGGGAAAGGGTTCCCAATGTTTGAGCGAAAGTATCCCTGTTTTCCACACGGGGCGGCGGGCGGTGGGGCGTTACGACACCCTCTACAACGACGCCACGAAGGAGATCACCGACGCCGCGCGGGAAATCGCCGACGGCTGGGACGAGTACCGCACCCAGCGGGCCGATGCGGAGAAGGAGCTGGACGACGCCCGCAAGGAGCTGACCGACGGCGAAGCAGACTATGAGCAGGGCCAGCAGGACTACCAGCAGGGCCAGCAGGACTACCAGCAGGGCCGCCGGGAGCTGGAGGACGCCCAGCGGGAGCTGGAGGACGCCCTGCAAACGCTGGAGGAGGCACGGCAGGAGGTGGCCGACGGCGAACAGGAGCTGGACGATGCCCGCCGGGAACTGGACGACGGCTGGGCGGACTACCAGCAGGGCAAGGCCGACGCGGAGAAGGAGCTGGAGGACGCCCTGCAAACGCTGGAGGACGGCGAGCGGGAGTACAATGACGGTCTGAAGGAGTACAACGACGGCCTGAAGGAGCTGGCCGGCGCGGAAGCCAGAATCGCTGACGCCGAAAAGGAGGTCAGCGAAGGCGAGCGGCAGCTTCAGGCCGCTGAGGCGGAGCTCAGCAGCGCATGGCGGCAGCTTCAGGCCGCCCAGCAGCAGCTCAGCGAGAGTAAGGCCCAGCTGGATGCGGGCAGGGCGCAGCTGGCCCAGGGCAAGACCCAGTACGACGCGGGCCTTGCCCAGTATGACGCGGGTCTGGCCCAGTATGAGCAGCAGCTCCAGCAGTTCGAGGCAGGCAAGCCCTTCATGGACGAGGAGGCCATTGCCGCCGCCCAGGCACAGCTGGACGCCGCCAAGAGCCAGCTGGACGCTGTCAAGGCCCAGCTGGATGCCGCCAAGAGCCAGCTGGACCAGAGCGAGGCCCAGCTGAACGCGGGACAGGCCCAGTACGACGCGGGCCTGCGGGAATACCAGTACGGTTACGCGGAGTACGAGAGCGGCGAGGCCCAGGTTTCCGCCGCCCGGCGGGAACTGGAGAGCGGCAGGGCTGAGCTGGAAAAGGGCCAGCGGGAGCTGGCGGACGGACGTGAAGAGCTGGCGGACGCCAAGGCCCAGCTGGACGGCGCCCGCAGGGAGCTGGACGACGGCTGGCGGGAGTACAACGACGGCAAGGCCGAGGCGGAACGGGAGCTTGCCGTCGCCCTGCAAAAGCTGGAGGACGGCGAGGCGGAATACGCCAGCGGCGCGCGTGAGCTGGAGGAGGGCAGGGAGAAGCTGGCCGACGGCGAGCGGGAGCTTACCGACGCCCAGCGGGAACTGCGGGACGCCCAGCGGAAGCTGAACGACGCACGGGACCAGCTGGACCGCGCCCCCGGCGAGCTGGAGGACGCACGACAGGAGCTGGATGACGGCTGGACGGAGTACAACGACGGACGGGCCGACGCGGACCGGGAGTTCGCCGACGCGGAGGACGAGCTGCGGGACGCGGAGCAGAAGCTGGCCGACGCGCGGGCGGACCTGGCGGAATTGAAGCGTCCCACCACTTATGTGCTGACGCGGGAGGAGAACACCGGGTATGTCTGTTTCGGCAACGATACCTCCATTGTGGCGGCCATCTCGGTGGTGTTCCCGGCGTTCTTCTTCCTGGTGGCCGCGCTGGTGTGCATGACCACCATGACCCGCATGGTGGACGAGCAGCGCACCCAGATCGGCGTCCTGAAGGCCCTGGGCTACTCCAACGCCCAGATCATGGGCAAATACCTCTTCTACTCCGGGACCGCCGCCCTGGCGGGCAGCGGGGCAGGCTTCGCCCTGGGGTCCATCGGACTGCCCTGGATCATCTGGGAAATCTATGGGATGATCTACGGCTTCGCGCCGCTGAAATTCGTCTTCTCCCCGGCGCTGACCCTCCTCTCCTTTGCGGCGGCGCTGGTGTGCTCCATGGGCGCTACATGGTACGCCTGCCGGGTGGAGCTGAACCGTCAAGCCTCCGAACTCATCCGGCCCAAGACGCCCAGAGCGGGCAAGCGGGTCTTCCTGGAGTACATCACCCCCCTGTGGAAGCGGCTGAGCTTCCTGCACAAGGTCTCCGTCCGGAACGTGCTGCGCTACCGCAGCAGGCTCATCATGATGGTCCTGGGCATCGGCGGCTGCACCGCCCTGCTGTGTACCGGCTTCGGTATCCGGGACTCCATCGCCCATGTGGCGGACGATCAGTTTGATGAAATCACCCTCTACGACTACGCCGTCACCTTCCAGGATCCCCAGACCCCGGCGTCCGTCCAGACCTATCTGGACCGCTGCGGCTGGACGGAGGACGAGGCCCTGCTGGCCTACAGCGGCGGCATGGACATTACCAGCGCCGTTGGGACCAAGTCCGTACACTGCGTCATCTCCTCCACCGGCAGTCTGGAGGGCTTCCTCTCCCTCCACAGCGGCAAGACCCCCCTCCCCTACCCCGGGCCTGGCGAGGTGGTGCTGAATGTGGGGCTGGCGGAGAATCTGGACATCGCGGCGGGCGACGCCGTCACCCTGCGGGACGACGAGCTGGGCGACCTGGAGGTCACGGTGTCCGCCATCTGCGACAACTACGTTTTCAACTACGTGTACCTCTCCGGGGAGACATGGCTGGAACAGCTTGGAGAGGCTCCGGCGTACAACACCCTGTTTCTTCTGGCCCACGAGGGGGCCGATCCCTATCAGGAGGGGACGCTGCTGCTGGAGGACGACGGCGTGGGAGCCGTCTCCGTCAACGCCGCCACCCGCGATCAGGTGGACAGTATGCTCTCCCGGCTGAATTACATCGTGCTGGTGGTGGTGCTGTGCGCGGCGGCCCTGGCGTTCATCGTACTCTATAATCTGACCAATATCAACATCACCGAGCGTATCCGGGAGATTGCCACCATCAAGGTGCTGGGCTTTTATCAGAACGAGGTGGCCTCCTACGTGTTCCGGGAGATCACCATTTTGTCGGTGCTGGGGGCATTGATGGGGCTGGGCATGGGCAAGGCCCTTCATTCTTTCGTCATGTCCCAGATTCAGATTGAATCCATGTTCTTCGCCAGCCGGATTACTCTGCTGAGCTATCTCATCGCCTTCGCCATGACGCTGCTGTTTACCACCGTCATCTCCTTTGGAATGCGCCCCAGGCTGCGGAAGATCGACATGGCGGAGTCGCTGAAATCTATCGAATAATCCAATAGACGGAAGGGCCGGTGCGCCCCCGCGGGGGCGCACCAAAGGGCAGAAATGCGTTTCCAGCAGGCGCGGCGCCCGGCCCATCCGTACATCTGTCATCACATACGCTGTTATCGGGAGGATCCTGCCATGAATCAATCATCTATCCAATTCGGTCTGCTGGGAGAGAAGCTGGGACACAGCTTCTCTCCCCAGATCCATGCCGCCCTTGCCGGGTATGACTACCGGCTGCTGCCCACGCCCCGGGAGGATGTGGAGGACCTGTTCCGCTGCCGGGAATTCCGGGGACTGAATGTCACGATTCCTTACAAGCAGACGGTCATTCCTCTTTGCGACGAGGTGGACCCCAGGGCTGCCGCCATCGGCGCGGTGAATACCGTGGTCAACCGGGGCGGCAGACTCACCGGGTACAACACCGACATCGACGGCCTGCGCTATCTGGCGGAACGCGCCGGGGTGGACATGGCCGGGAAAAAGGTCCTGGTCCTGGGTTCCGGCGGAACCAGCCGCACCGCCTGCGCCGCCGCAAGGGAGCTGGGCGCGGCCCAGGTGGTGGTGGTCTCCCGGAAGGGGGATGACAACTATGATAATCTCTCCCGCCACGCGGACGCCGGAGTACTCATCAACACCACCCCCGTGGGGATGTTCCCCAACTGCGGCGTCTCCCCTGTCAGCCTGGAAGCGTTTCCCCGGCTGACCGGTGTACTGGATGTTGTGTACAATCCTCTGCGCACCGCCCTGCTGATGCAGGCGGAGGAACGGGGCCTCCCCTGCTCCTGCGGACTTCCCATGCTGGCGGCCCAGGCCAAGCGGGCCGCCGAGCTGTTCACCGGAGAGGATATTGCGGACGGCAGGCTGGAAACCGTGCTGACCGGGCTGCTGGAGCAATTGCGGAACATTATTCTGATTGGGATGCCCGGCTGCGGCAAGAGCGTCACAGGCCGCACGCTGGCCCAGAGGCTGGGAAAGGAATTTCTGGACCTGGACAAGCTCGTTGAGGAGAAGGCCCGGATGCCCATTCCCAGAATCTTCGCCCTGGAGGGCGAGGAGGCGTTCCGCAGGCTGGAAACGCAGACCATCATGGAGGCTGGGGCACGCACTGGCTGCGTCATCAGCACCGGCGGCGGCGCAGTAACCCGTCAGGAGAACTACGCACCCCTGCGTCAGAACGGTGTCATCGTCCATCTGACCCGTGACCTGAAGAAGCTGCCGAAGGCGGGACGGCCCGTGTCCCAGAGCACAGAGCTGTCCGAGCTCTGGCGGCGGCGGGAGCCCATGTACCGGGCTTTTGCCGATGTGACAGTCAGCAACGACGGACTTTTGGATGAGACCATCCATCAGATTGAAAAGGAGTTGACCACACTGTGAAGCTGCTGTTTTTGAACGGCCCCAACCTGAACATGCTGGGCATCCGTGAGCCGGATATCTATGGGAAGCAGACCTACGCCGCCCTGGAGGAGTACATCCGGAGCTTCTGCGGAGAGTTGGAGATTGAATGCGAGATTTTTCAGTCCAACCACGAGGGTGCGCTGGTAGACGCTATCCAGGGGGCTTACCGGAAATTTGACGGCATTGTTATCAATCCTGCCGCGTATACCCACACCAGCGTCGCCCTGCTGGACGCGCTGAAGGCGGTGGGGCTGCCTGCGGTAGAGGTGCATCTGTCTGATGTGAGCAAGCGGGAGGATTTCCGGCAGGTGTCCTATGTACGGCTGGCCTGCTGCAAGACTATTGCGGGGCACGGGTTCGAGGGGTACCGGATGGCGGCGGAATGCCTGTCTGCCATTCTTGACGGCATCATAAACGATTGAGCGTTGGGCTTCGCTCAACTCCAGCAGGGCTCCGCCCTGCACCCGCCAGGGGGCCGAGCCCCCTGGACCCGTCACATATTTTTCCTGTTTTACATACAATGGCTTTAGTAAAGGAGGCTATTGCTATGGAAAGCACGATTTTCAGCGGACAACAGGCCCCATCCGCCGCCTATGATTACCGCGTCTACGATCAGGTCTGGCAGCGCGTCATCCCCGGCGTGGACCCTTACTCTGAGGATGCCGCTGTCCCGGCTCAGGAAGCGGCCCGCGTCCCCCTTACGCCCCCTGTCCCCGCCTCCCCGGCTCAGGCTGCGCCCCAGCCCCGGCAAGAGAGCGGCGGCAAGAGCAACCTCCCCGGCGCGGCTCCCAACCCCTGCTGTATGGGGACCAATGCCCAGGAATCTGTGGAGGTGCTGGAGGGTTTCATCCAGGAGGAGCTGGCAAGCTGCCGGTGCTGCAACTCCCTGTTATGCAGCATTCGAAACCAGACTGCGGTCCAGCTCCTGCGCCGCATTGCCAGCGAGAAGCAGGCGGCCGCCCGTGAGATGTGCGGAGCGTACTACCTGATCACCGGGTCTCGATACACACCCACCATCACGGTGGAGCATCGGCATTGGAGCAGTCTGGCGGAGGCCCTGCGCTCCTGTTACCACCAGGAGGCGTGCGGCGGGCTGAACTACGCGCGGGCCGCTGATGAGACGACGGACCGGTGCCTGACCAAACTGTTCAACCGGCTGAGCGAGCAGGCGTACCAACGGGCGGACGATGTAATGAGTCTGTTGGGCAGAATCGTCTGCTGAGATTCATTTCACTACACAAAGGAGAACATTTTGACATGCTGAACACCAGAGACGAGGTGCTGGCGCTGCTGCGTCAGTATAACAAGGAGACGTTTCACCTGCTCCATGCGCTGACAGTGGAGGGCGTCATGGAGTGGTACGCCAAAAAGCTGGGCCACGGGGACCGCGCGGACTTCTGGGCCATGGCAGGCCTGCTCCACGACATCGACTTCGAGCAATGGCCTGACCAGCACTGCCAGAAGGCGCCCGGGCTGCTGCGGGAAGCGGGGGCCAGCGAGGAGCTGGTCCACGCCGTAGTGTCCCACGGATACGGATTGTGTTCCGACGTGGAGCCGGAGCATGAGATGGAAAAGGTCCTGTTCGCCGCCGACGAGCTGACGGGGCTGATCTGGGCCGCCGCCAAAATGCGTCCCAGTAAAAGCGTGCAGGACATGGAGGTCAGCAGCCTGAAAAAGAAGTTCAAGGACAAGAAGTTCGCCGCTGGATGCAGCCGTGATGTCATCCGCCAGGGCGCGGAGCGGCTAGGCTGGGATCTGGAGACGCTGATGGACCGTACCATTCAGGCCATGCGAAGCTGCGAGGCGCGGGTAAACGCAGAGAGCGCAGGGCTGTAGTCCGGCCCCGCAGAAGGACCGCCTTCCGGCGGGGCATGATTCTGGCCAAAAAATCCAGGGCGCGGAACTTTGTTCCGCGCCCTCCTTGCAGTATCAGAAATTAAAAACCACCCGCCCGGGGCAGGCACCGAAGCGCCGGCCCATCGGGCGGGTAAAAGGTTTTTCTTTTGATACTTTTCTTTGTTCACAAAGAAAAGTATGACTGCCTCTTACTTCTTGTAGGGCACATTCCAAATCCGCTCCGCGTAATCCGCGATAGACCGGTCAGCGGCAAAAATGCCGGAGCGGGCGATGTTGCGCAGGCTCATGGCGTTCCACTTGTTGCGGTCGGCGTAGGTCTCCACCATGCGGCGCTCGGCGGCGCAGTAGGATGCAAAGTCGGCCAGGAGCATATACTCGTCAGCCAAGGAGCCGTTGGAGCCCAGCAGCAGGCGCTGGACCAGATCGTCATAGCGCATACCGTCCCGGAAGCCCGCGCCGATATGATCCAGGACACGGTGCAGGTTGGGGTCGCGGCTATACAGGTTGAACGGATTGTAGCCATTGCTACGCAACTCCTTCACTTCCTCCGTCTTCAGGCCGAAGAGGAACATGTTCTCATCGCCCAGGACCTCATGCATCTCCACATTAGCTCCGTCCAGCGTACCAACCGTCAGGGCGCCGTTCATCATAAACTTCATGTTTCCGGTGCCGCTGGCCTCCTTGCCCGCGGTGGAAATCTGCTGGCTCACCTCGCTGGCGGGCATCAGTACCTCCGCCATGGAGACCCGGTAGTTCTCCAGGAAAAACACCTGGAGCTTATCCTTGCAGATCGGGTTGTTGTTGACCTCATCGGCCAGGGAGTTGATGAGCTGGATGATCCGCTTCGCCACCGCGTAGCCGGGAGCGGCCTTCGCGCCAAACAGGAACGTATGGGGCTGAAGCTCCATATTGGGATTATCCTGGAGCTGGTGATAAATATGGATGATATGCATCGCGTTCAGAAGCTGACGCTTGTACTCATGGAGGCGCTTGACCTGAACGTCAAAAATCGCGTCCGTATTCAGCAGGAAGCCCTGGGTCCGCTTGGCGTACTTGGCGAAAGCCTCCTTGTTGGCCTTCTTGATCTGCTCCAGACGCAGAAGAACCTCCTTGTCCGTGGCAAATTTGTCCAGCTTCGGCAGGGCCGTACCGGGATGCAGCAGATAATCCTTGCCGTTGGTGAGGTCGCAGATGAGCTTGTCGAGGCCGGGATTGATCTCCGCCAGCCAGCGGCGGTGATCGACGCCGTTGGTGACGTTCTTGAACTTATTCGGCTCCATGCTGCAGGCATCTTTGAAGACGTCGTTGCGCAGGATGTCACTGTGCAGGGCGGACACGCCGTTGACCGCCATGCCGCCGGCGATGCACAGGTTGGCCATGCGGACCTCGCCGTCCCAGATGACCGCCATATTCTTGATCTTGTTCTGGTCGCCGTGATAGAAGTCGGACACCTTCTCCTGCCAGCGGCGGGCAATCTCGCAGATGATCTGCCACACACGGGGCAGCAGGGTCTTCACCAGCTCCTGGGGCCACCGCTCCAGCGCCTCGGCCAGAACGGTATGGTTGGTGTAAGCCACAGAGTTGACGGTGATGTTCCAGGACTCATCCCAGTTCAGACCGGCGTCGTCCATGAGAATGCGCATCAGCTCAGGGACCACCAGGGCGGGGTGCGTATCGTTGATCTGAATGACGTTCTTCTCGTGGAAGTTCTTCAGGGTGCCGTAGGTCTGGATGTGCTTGCGCACAATGGACTGGACGGTGGCGGACACAAAGAAGTACTGCTGGCGCAGGCGTAGGCTCTTGCCCTCGTAGTGGTTGTCCTCGGGATAGAGAACCTTGGCGATGGCCTCAGCCTGGGCCTTCTCCTCAATGGCCCGCAGGTACTGGCCCTGGTTGAACTTGCCCATGTCGATGGGCGTGGGGCTCTTGGCGTCCCACAGGCGCAGAACGTTGGTGTGCTTGGTATCGTAACCGGCGATGGACATGTCGCAGGGCACCGCCAGGACGCGGGTGTAGTCCTCGTTGACCACATGGAGACGGTCGCCGTCCCAGAACTCCCGCAGGGTGCCGCCGAAGTGGACCTCCTCCACCTCGTCCGGGCGGGGTGTCAGCCATGCGTCGCCCTGCTCCTTCCAGTTGTCGGGCAGCTCCAGCTGCTGGCCGTCCACAATCTTCTGTTTGAAGAGACCCAGCTCATAGCAGATGGAGTAGCCGCAGGCGGGAATCTCCAGGGTGGTCAGGCTGTCCAGGTAGCAGGCCGCCAGACGGCCCAGGCCGCCGTTGCCCAGACCGGCGTCAGGCTCCATGTCAAAGATGCGGGAGGGGTTGAAGCCCAGCTCCTCGATGGCCTGCCGCATGGGCTCGATGACGCCCAGGTTGTAGGCGTTCTTCATCAGACTGCGGCCCATGAGAAACTCAAGGGACATGTAGTGAACCTGACGGCCATGGTTCTTGCGGACCTTGGCGCGGGTGTCCACGGCGTTGGAGCTCATGCGGTCACGGAGCACCATGGCGCAGGCTTTCATCATATTGGCCTCGGTAGCCTCATCCTCGGTGCAGCTGAAATTCAGGTGCAGCTTATCAATAATCGCCTGCTTCATGGAGTCCTTGGTGAACTTTTCCATTGGGGTTTTCCTCTTTTCATTTGGTTTGGTGGGACAATCGGATTTGCCGCAGGAACGCGGAGCATTTCCTCAGACGCGGAAGCCGGGGGCGCTGTCCGCCCCGCTCAGCCCCGGATCTTCTTATAGATATCGTTGTACGCCTCGGCGCTCCGCTTCCAGCTGAAGTCCTCGCTCATACCGGCCTTGCGCAGGTTGGCGAACTCGGCGGGCTTGTCGTAGTACAGCGCCACTGCCTGCCGGATGACGTAGAGCATATCGCTGCTGTTGTAGTCGGCGAAGGTGAAGCCGTTGCCCGCGCCGCACCACGCCTCGTAGGGGTGGACGGTGTCCTTCAGCCCGCCGGTCTCCCGGACGATGGGCACGGTGCCGTAGCGCATGGCGATCATCTGGGCCAGGCCGCAGGGTTCGCTCTTGCTGGGCATCAGCAGCAGGTCCGCGCCGGAGTAGATGGCGTTGGCCAGCCCCTCGTTGTAGCCCCGGTAGAGGCCCATGCGTCCGGCGTACTGGTGGCGCTTCTGCTCAAAGAACTGCTCGTAATTCCAGTCGCCGCTGCCCAGGACCACGAACTGGCAGTTGAGGTCCATGATCTGGTCAAAAACCTTGCAGATCAGGTCCAGTCCCTTGTGACTCACCAGACGGCTGACGATACCGATAATGGGAATCTCGGGGGCCACAGTCAGGGACATCTGCTTTTGCAGGGCGGCCTTGTTCTTCTCCTTGCCCCTCATGTCCTTCACGCTGTACCTGGCCACCAGTCCCTCGCCCTTGGAGGGGTCGTATCTGTCCATGTCGATGCCGTTGAGGACTCCGTGGACCTTCCCGGCGTTGCGCTGCATGACGCTCTCCATGCCGTGGGCAAAGAAGGCATAGCGCAGCTCCTGGGCGTAGGTGGGGCTGACGGCGGTGATGGCGTCGCAGGTCATCAGAGCGCCTTTGAGCAGGTTCACGTCGCCGTCCATGGCGATGGTGCCGTCGGCAAACCAACCGGGGGCCAGACCGAACAGATCCTCCAGGGTCTCCTTTCCGTAACGGCCCTGGTACTCGATGTTATGGATGGTGAAAACCGTCTTGATGCCCCGAATCTCCGGCCAGCGGACGCACTCGTCCTTCAGATAGATGGGCACCAGCGCGGTCTGCCAGTCGTTGCAGTGGATGACCTCCGGCATGAACTGGAGGGCGGGCAGCAGGGAGATGACCGCCCGGGAGAAGAAGCCGAACCGCTCGCCGTCGTCATAGTGTCCGTAGAGGGCGTCCCGCTTGAAGTAGTACTCGTTGTCCACGAAGTACCAGAGGACCCCCTCCCTTTCCAGCCGGAACAGGCCGCAGTACACCCGCCGCCAGCCCAGGGGCACCTCAATGTGGCAGATGAACTCCAACTGGTCCTTCCACTTGGCGCTGACGCGCTGGTAGAGGGGCAGGATGACCTCCACCTCATTGCCCGCCTTGGCCAGGGCCTGGGGCAGGCTTCCGGCCACGTCGGCCAGACCGCCGGTCTTGCAGAATGGGACCGCCTCCGAAGTAGTAAACAGAACTTTCATGATGGAACCTCCTTTAGCAGTAGAACAGTATAGCTCACTATACGCGAAAAGTAAAGATTTTCTGCGCTGTATCCGCCATCTCCTGGCAAATTCTGTGATATCCGATAAAGGAGGGGGAGCCTTCTCCCCCTCCTTTTTATAAAATCACACCTTGCTGTTCTTTGCGATGGTCATGGGGTAGTTTTCATGGCCCATGAGGGTGCGGGATTCCATGACTACCACATTCTTGTCCGCAATCACATGGTGAACCACCGCGTCACGGCTGACGGCCACATCCTGCATGAGGATGCAGTCCTTCACCTCGGCGCCCTTGGCCACACTGACGCCCCGGAACAGGATGGAATTCTCCACCGTGCCCTCGATGGTGCAGCCGTCGGCCACCAAGCAGTTGCAGCAGGTCCCGGCGGGGTCCACATAGGTGGACGCCTCGCTGCGCTCCTTGGTATGGATGGGCCGCGAGGCGGGGAACACCTCCCGGCGGATCGCGGGATTCAGCAGCTCCATGGAGCGCATATAGTACCCCTTCAGCGTGCGGATCTGAGCGGCGTAGCCGTCCCAGACGTAGCTCTGGAGATGCAGCGCGGAAGCCTTCCCCTGGAGCACCGCGCTGCGGAAGCTGACCTGGTCGTGGCTCATGCACTCGTCCACCAGACTCAGCAGCAGCTCCTTGGAGAGAACATAAATCTCCAGCGAGCGGTGGCATCCGGCGGGATTGTTCAGAGGATAGAGGACCTCGTTGATCCGGCCGTCCTCGTTCAGGCGGAAATAGGTCACGTCGCCGGGGCCGGAGACGTCGCTGGTGCAGACGGCAGTGATGTCCGCGCCAGAGGCCAGATGGGCCTGATACACGTCCTGGAGAGGAATATTGATGACTATGTCGCTGTCCGCCAGGACCACATGGCTCTGCCGGATGCCCTCCAGGTAGGAGCGCACGCCCGCCAGGGCCTCCATCTTGCCCCGGTACTCCCGGTTGTAGTGGGCGATGGCCGGGTCATCGGCGAAGGCGGGCAACAGGCGCAGCCCGCCGTGGCTGCGGCTCAGATCCCAGTCCTTGCCGGAGCCCAGGTGGTCCAGCAGGCTCTGGTAGTTGCCCTGGAGCACCACGCCCACGTCGGTGATCCCCGCGTTGACCATGCAGCTGAGGACGAAGTCAATCAGGCGGTAGCGTCCCGCGAAGGGGACGGAGGCGGGCATACGGGTCTCTGTCAGCTCCCGCAGCTCGTTGTGCTTCTCATAGGAGAAAATAACGCCATGGAGTCCTTTCATCTGGACACCTCCTTATGTTCGCTGTTGAGCATGGTTTTGGGCTCAACGGTCTCGCCCGCGCTGATGACGGTGCCGGGGCCCAGAACGGTGACACCCCACTTGTCAGGGTCGTAGTCCTCCGGGTTGCCGCCTACCACGGCCCCCGCCTCCACCTGACAGTTCTCGCCCACGATAGCATAGCGCACCACAGCGCCCCGCTTCACGGTGACGCCGGGCATCAGCACGGAGTAGGACACCTCGGCCCCCTCCTCCACCCGCGCGCCGGGGGACAGGACGGAGTTGCGCACCGTGCCGGTGATCTCGCAGCCCTGGGTGACCACGGAGTGCTCCACCAGGGAGGCCTTGCCGATATAGGCCGGGGGCTGGCTGGGCAGGCGGGCGTAGATGGGCCAGCTGTCCTCCAGCAGGTCCAGGTCCCCCCGGCTGAGCATGTCCATATTGGCGTCCCACAGGCTCTCCAGGGTTCCCACGTCCTTCCAGTAACCGTCAAAGCGGTAGGCGATCATCTTCTCCCCCGCCGCCAGGAACTTGGGGATGATGTTCTTGCCGAAGTCGTTGCTGGAATCGGGGTCCGCCTCATCCTCAATGAGGGCCTGGCGCAGCTTCTGCCAGGTGAAGATATAGATGCCCATGGAGGCCAGATTGCTCTTGGGCTGCTTGGGCTTCTCCTGGAATTCGGTGATGTTGTTCTCCCCGTCCACGGCCATGATGCCGAAGCGGGGGGCCTCATCCCAGGGCACCTCCAGCACGGAGATGGTGCAGGCCGCGCCCGCAGCCTTGTGGGCCTCCAGCATCTTGTCGTAGTTCATCTTGTAGATATGGTCGCCGGAGAGGATTACCACGTACTCCGGCTCATACATGTCCACAAAGCCGATGTTCTGGTAGATGGCGTTGGCGGTTCCCTTGAACCAGGTGCCCTTGTCGCCCTCCCGCATGTAGGGGGGCAGGATGTGGACGCCGCCGTCCAGCCGGTCCAGGTCCCAGGGCTGGCCAGAGCCGATATAGCTGTTCAGCTCCAGTGGCTTGTACTGGGTGAGCACGCCCACGGTGTCGATGCCGGAGTTGGTGCAGTTGGACAGGGGGAAGTCAATGATGCGGTACTTCCCGCCGAAGGGCACGGCGGGCTTGGCCACATTGCTGGTCAGCACGTACAGCCGGCTGCCCTGCCCCCCTGCCAGGAGCATTGCGATACACTCTTTTTTCATGTGAGTTTCATCCATCCTCTCTCATGTCGATTTTATTCCTTGGGGGCGGAAACCTTCTTCCTCCCCCGGGACGCAGGCTTCTTGGCGGGCGTTTTCTTTTCTGCCGCGCTCCTGCGGCCGCCCTTTTGGGGCAGGATTGCCTCCACGACGGCCCCGGCGGCCTCCGCCGCCTTCCGCCGGGCAGCCTTGGGCTTCTCCGCATCGGGCCTGCCCTCCTCTGCGGCGGGTCTGACCGCTTTTGCCTGGGGCCTGGCCTTGATCCTGCCCTGGCCCTTCATGAACACCGCGCCGAAGGGCGGGATGCAGATGGCCACGGAGCTCTCCCTGCCATGGGAGGGAATCCACTCCACCTTGCAGGGCTTGGCGTTGACGGCGCCAGTGCCGCCGTAGATCTTGGCGTCGGAGTTGAAGACCTCCACATATTCCTTCACCTCCGGGCAGCCGAAGCGGTACGCCTCGTAGGTGTTGGGATTGAAGTTGATGGCGCACAGCAGCTCCTCCCCGGCCTTGTTCCGGCGGAGGAAGACCACCACATTGTTCTGGTTGTCGTCGCTGACCAGCCACTGGAAGCCATCCCAGCTGTAGTCGTCCTCCCAGAGGGCGCTCTCGCTGAGATAGAAGCGGTTGATGTCCTTGATATACTGGTGGAGCTGCCGGTTGCCCTCCTGGCTGAGCACCCCCCAGTCCAGCTGGTCCTCGAAGTGCCACTCCTGCTCGGTGCCCAGCTCCACGCCCATGAAGCTCAGCTTCTTGCCGGGGTGGGCCATGGTGTATCCGTAGAAGCCCCGCACCCCCGCCAGCTGGGCCCACTCGTCGCCGGGCATCTTGCCCCGGACGGAGCCCTTCATGTGAACCACCTCGTCGTGGCTGAGGGGGAGGACGTAATTTTCAGAGAAGGCGTAGAACATGGAGAAGGTGATGTCCTTATGGTTGCCCTGGCGGAACCAGGGGTCCATCTTCAGATAGTGGCACATGTCGTTCATCCATCCCATGTTCCACTTCAGGTTGAAGCCCAGGCCGCCCACGTCGGCGGGCTTGGTCACCAGGGGCCACGCGGTGGACTCCTCCGCCACCATCAGCACATCCGGGTTGACCTGGAACGCCACCCGGTTCATCTCCCGCAGGAAGTCAATGGCCTCCAGGTGCTCCTTGCCGCCGTATTTGTTGGCCACCCACTCCCCGTCCTTGCGGTCGTAGTCCAGGTACAGCATGGACGCCACCGCGTCCACCCGGATGCCGTCCAGATGGTACTCCTTCAGCCAGAAGGCGCAGGAGGACAGCAGGAAGCTCTTCACCTCCGGCCTGCCGTAGTCGAAGACCCGGGTGCCCCAGGAGGCGTGCTCGCCCTTGCGCAGGTCGCCGTACTCATAGCAGGGGCCGCCGTCGAACTCATAGAGGCCGTGGGCGTCCTTGCAGAAGTGGGAGGGTACCCAGTCCAGGATGATGCCGATGCCGTTCCGGTGCATATAGTCCACAAAGAACATGAAGTCCTCGGGGGTGCCGTAGCGGGAGGTGGGGGCGTAGTAGCCGGTGACCTGATAGCCCCAACTGGGGTCGTAGGGGTACTCGGTAATGGGCATCAGCTCAATGAAGTTAAAGCCCATTTCCTTCACATAGGGGGCCAGCTCCAGGGCGATGCTGCGGTAGTCGTAGAAATCCCCGTTCTCCCGCCGCCTCCAGGAGCCCAGGTGGACCTCGTAGATGTTCAGCGGAGCGGTATAGATGGGGTTCTGGCTGCGGCTCTCCTTCCAGGCGGCGTCGCCCCACTGGTAGCCGCCGATGGAGTAGAGCTTGCTGGCGTTGCCGGGGCGGGTCTCGGCGTGGAAGGCGTAGGGGTCGGCCTTCATCCGCAGGACGCCGTCCGCCCCGGTGATGGCGAACTTGTAGGCGTCGTAGGTCTTCCCGCCCGGGATGAAAATCTCCCAGATTTCGTCGGAGACCTTTCCCATGGGGTGCGCCCCCGCGTCCCAGGAATTGAAATCACCCACCACGGAGACGGCCCGTGCCCGCGGCGCCCATACGCGGAACATATAGCCGTCCACTCCGTCGTGGGTGACAGCATGGGCCCCTAAAAATTCATAGGCGCTGATGTCTGTCCCCTGATGGAAGTAGTAGATACTGTTGTTATCTGCTTCTCTGTAGGTCATGTCGATCCTCCATGTGTTGTAGCCTTGGTAAGCGGGCAGGAGCCCTCTCCGGCCGCTCCAGGCGGCCGGGTGGGAATCCGCCGCGTCCGGTCACGCGCGCCCCTGCCCGCCGGACCCTCCGCCGGCAGGCTGGCGAGGCGGCGGTCCCGTGGTGTTGGAAAGATTCACCAATAATTAGCTAAAGCTATTATACTCCTAATATTCCAGAACCGTCAAGGCGGCGTGAAACAGTTTTTTCATGGCAATTCCCACAAAAAAGACTGTCAAATCCTGGTTATTTTCACAAATTTCACTGGAATTGGCTTCTGAACATTCGTATATTTTGGATAGAATCCACCAAAAAAGGGATCTTTTTTGACACTTTTTCTGAACTTGCCGTCAATTTTCAGGAAAGGTGTTTACTTTCGTGGAATGAAGTGTTAAAATGGCAGTATCCAAACCGACGGAGGGATTATTCATGGCAAGGATCACCAAGAAGGAGAAAAGCAACGGCCTGTATCAGGCCATCCTGACCCTGGAGACGGAGGAGGAGGTCTATCGGTTTTTTCAGGACCTTTGTACGGTGACGGAGCTGCGGGCGATGGAGCAGCGCTTCGACGTGGCCGTGCTGCTGCGGCAGGGGATGATCTACAACGATATTCTGGAGCGGACCGGGGCCTCCAGCGCCACCATCAGCCGGGTGAACCGGTCCTTGAACTACGGCTCCGGCGGATACCAGACCTTTTTTGACCGGCAGGAACAGGCGCGGCAGGAGACCCCACCGGAGGTCGCGGAATGAGCGCCTATGGGGCCCTGGCCAAGGTCTATGACCAACTGACGGAGGACGTTGGCTACGAGCGGCGGGCGGACTACATTGAGAAGCTGTTCAAGCGCAGCCGTCTTCCGGTGCATACGGTGCTGGATTTAGCCTGCGGCACGGGAGAGATGACCGCCATCCTGACCCGGCGGGGGTATGAGCTGGTCGCGGCGGACGCCAGCCCCGAGATGCTGGCCCAGGCCAGGGAGAAGGCGGCGGACCTGGAGGGCGAGCCGCCGGTGTTCCTGAACCAGTCCATGACCGGGCTGGACCTCTACGGCACTGTGGACGCGGCCATCTGCTGCCTGGACAGCCTGAATTATCTGACTTCTCCCAAGGATGTGCAGAAGTGCTTCCAGCGGCTGCATCTGTTTATCGCCCCCGGCGGGCTTCTGGTGTTCGACGTCAACACCCCGGAGAAGCTGGCCGCCATGGATGGACAGGTCTTTCTGGATGAGACAGAGGACGTCTACTGCGTCTGGCGGACAGAATTTGAAAGGCGGAGTAAAATCTGTTCCTATTGGATGGATATTTTTACCCGGCGGGAGGACGGCGGGTGGGACCGCGCCGGAGAGGAGCACCGGCAGCGGGCCTATGAGGTGGATGAACTGAAGGCATGGCTTCTGGACGCGGGTTTCACCCGCATCCGTACCTTCGGGGACTGCCGGATGTCAGCCCCGCGCGAGGGGGCCCAGCGGATTTACTTCTCCGCGATCCGTGGGAAGTAGCCGCCGCCTGCTTCCCGCGGGCGGCGGCCAGAAACCGGACGGTCCGCTGGATATCCTCCATATGTCCCCTGGCATAGTCCTGTATGCGCAGCGGGCCGGACTCCATGTATTTTTCCGGACATCCCGTCTCCCCTTCCGATGCGTACAGCACTGCCTCCATCATCAGCAGGTCCTCCCCAGGTCATTATAGCTTTGGTTCAGCTCTGCGATATATTCTCTCATCGTATTGTTTATTTCTGGAACCGGCTGCGTCAGGAAAAAGCTTTTGCCAGAAAGCATCCTCCACAAATTGCGCACCGGAGATATGTCTCTGTCATTTGCTGCTCTGAACACAATCTGCAATATTCTTCAATGTCAGTCCGGCAACATCCCGGAGTAGGGCCCGGAGGAATAAGCCGTCCAGCTATGCAGCCCGGGTCAGCGGGCTTTTTCTGCATGCCATCTGCCGTATTTTGTCAAATCTCCCCGAAAGGAACTGTATATCATGGATCAACTTGTCCGAGCCATCACCGCTGGCGGCGCAGTCAAAGCCGTCGCTGTCACAACAAAAGACCTCACCGAGCGCGTCCGCGGCATCCACAAAACCCTCCCCGTCGCAACCGCGGCATTGGGCCGCGCCCTGGCGGCGGCGTCCATGATGGGCAACGCCCTGAAAGCGGACGCCGCTTCGCTGACACTGCAAATCAAGGGCGGCGGCCCCCTTGGGACGGTGCTGGCCGTCTCCGACCACCTGGGCAACGTCCGGGGCTATGTCCAGAATCCACAGGTGGACCTCCCCCTCCGGGAGGACGGCAAGCTGAACGTAGGCGCAGCCGTCGGCGCGGACGGCACCCTCACTGTCATCAGGGACCTGGGCATGAAAGAGCCCTACATCGGCTCCGTGGGACTGCTGGGCGGGGAAATCGCCGAGGACCTGGCCGCCTATTTCGTGGAGAGCGAACAGATCCCCACCGCCTGCGCTCTTGGCGTGCTGGTAGACCGGGACCAGAGCGTCCGGGCCGCCGGCGGTTATATCATTCAGCTCCTCCCCGGCGCGGGCGAGGACGTTATTGCGAAAGTCGAGGGCGGCGTTATGGCCGCCGGAGCCGTGACCTCCCTGCTGGACCGGACCCCCGACCCGGAGGCCATGCTGCGCACGGTTCTCAGCGACTTTGAGGTAGAGATTCTGGAGACCTCTCCCATTGCATACAAGTGCTATTGCAGCCGCGACCGTGTGGAACGGGCGCTGATCAGCATGGGCGTTAAAGAGCTGGAGGACCTTCTGGCTGAGCAGGGCGGCTGTGAGCTGGGCTGCCAGTTCTGCGACCGGAAATACCGCTATTCCGCCGGGGAGCTGCAAGCGTTGATTGACCGGCTGAAGGCGCAGACGAAAGAATCATCCCTGTAGGAGCGGAGATCTGTTTCTATCGAAATTCGCTGGTGTTCGTGCGGGCGGGTGATATCCGCCCGCACAAATTTGATTTCCCTGATTACCAGAATTTACTTCTTGCTTCTCAGGCCGCTCTCCGGTATACTGTGGTCGTGTAAACACGAACCGGGATTCTGCTGACGGCCCCTTTGAGGGGCCGCGCAGAATTTGGCCGTGCAAGCACGACCACCGAAAGGAGCCATCAACAACATGAAATGAAAGTTTCTGATCTGCCTGCTGCTGGCGGCCATGCTGGCCGTCCCCACCGCCCAGGCAAAGGATGACGTTATGGTTACGGTGGACGGCGAGGAGCTGTCCGGACTGGCCTTCGTTCAGGAGGACGTCACCTACGTCCAGCTGTCCGCCCTGCTGGAGGCTATGGGCGGCTGGGAGGCCGTCTGGGACGATCAGGCTTACGCCGCCACAGCGGAAACCGATCTCTTCACCCTCACCGTTCCCTTCCAGCGCAGCCATGTGCTGGCCGACGCCCATCCCTATGAGACCAGCGGCAATTCCCTGCTTCTGTCCGGACGTACATATGTCCCTCTGCGCAGCGTCGCCAATCTGCTGGGCGCGCGGGTGGAGTTCATCGACTGGGATACCCCTGTAAAGGTCCTTACCGGCCAGCAGCGGGCCTATACCGAGGACGACCTGTACTGGCTCAGCCGCATCATCAGCGCCGAGAGCAAGGGCGAGAGCCTGCGGGGGCAGATCGCTGTGGGAAACGTGATCCTCAACCGGGTGGACTCCGCTGAGTTTCCCAACTCCATCAGAGAGGTCATCTTCGACCGGAAGAACGGCGTTCAGTTTGAGCCTGTCAGCAACCAGGCCATCTACGACGAACCCACGGAGCAGAGCGTCCTGGCGGCGCGGCTGGCTCTGGCGGGCGTTGACGCTGCGGCGGGCAGTCTCTACTTTTTCAACCCCGCCCTGTCCCAGGGCCTTTGGGTGCGGCAGAACCGCGCCTATTATGCCACCATCGGATGCCATATGTTTTTCAGGTAAAACGCAAAATGGAGAAGCTGTATTCACAGGCGCTGAACGTCTGTGAATACAGCTTCTTCATTTCTTCCGCCTGCCCAGCAGCCCGTCCCAGAAGCGATGCCGGGCCTCTGCCTTCTCCGGCAGCGGGAGGCACGGCTTGTGGATGCTCCTCTCCATGAACGCCTCCTGGCTGTTGCAGGGAGCCAGGGTGTTGACCTTCCGGCAGTAGGAGCCGTCCGGCAGCAGGGAGCTGGCTTTCACATTGTCCTCCAGCTGGGTGTAGAGGATACCCAGAAGCATCTCCTTGATTTCCGGGTCAAAGACCGGGCATGCGATCTCCACCCGGTGGTTGAGGTTGCGAGTCATGAGGTCGGCGGAGGCGATATAGATCTTCGCGTCCGCCCCCCGGCCAAAGCAGTAGATGCGCCCGTGCTCCAGGTAGCGTCCCACAATGCTGGTGACGTGGATATTCGCCGTCCGCGCGGCGATGCCCGGACGCAGGCAGCAGATGCCCCGCAATATGAGCTGTATCTGCACCCCCGCCTGGGACGCCTCCGCCAGCTTGTCCATCACTTCCCGCTCGGTCATGGAGTTGGCCTTGATGCAGATATAGCCCTCCGGTCCCCTGGCAATCTGGCCGTCAATCAGCTCCAGCAGCTTGGGCTTGATGCCCGCCGGGGCCACCAGCAGGTGCCGGTACGCCCCCTCCAGGCTGCCCACCAGCATGTTCTGGAAGAACGCCGTTCCGTCCCGGCCGATGGCCTCGTTGGCGGTCATGAGGCTCAGGTCGGTGTACTGCTCGTTGGTACGCTCATTATAGTTGCCGGTGCCGATCTGGGTGATATAGCTGAGCTTGTCCCCCTGGCGCAGGGTGATGAGGCAGATTTTGCTGTGGCACTTGTACGCCTCCACGCCGTAGATCACCTTGCACCCGGATTCCTCCAGCAGGCGGGACCAGGAGATGTTGTTGGCCTCGTCAAACCGGGCCCGCAGCTCCATGAGGACTGTCACATCCTTGCCGTTCTCCGCCGCCTTGCAGAGGATATGGGCCACCCGCGAGGAGGTTGCCAGCCGGTAGATGGTGATCCGTATCGCCATCACGTCAGGCCGCTCCGCCGCCTCCCTGAGCATCCGCAGAAAGGGGTCAACCCCGTCAAAGGGAAAGAACAGCAGCTGGTCCCGGCGGCGCACCTGGTCGATGACGCTGGCCGATTGGTCCAGGTCCTCCGGCCACCGGGGACGGTAGGGCGCGAAGCGCAGCGGCGCGGACACCTCCTCCGGCAGGCCCTTGATCATGTCGTAGACGTAGCGCATCGCCAGCGGGGACTGGTCGATATAAATCTGACGGTTCTCCACCCCCACCCGACTCTTGAGCAGGCGCATGAACTCCCCGCTCATTTTCTTCGACAGCTCCAGCCGGACCACCGACTGGCTGGCCCGCTTTTTCAGCAGCTTGCTCATGCGGCTGCGGATGTCCTCCCCGCTGCCCTCCAGCAGCTCGGAGTCCAGATTCAGGTCCGCGTTCCGGGTGACGCACAGGATGCAGGACGCCTCCATTTTGTACGCCCCGAACAGGCTGGGCGCCCAGTGGGCCAGCAAGGTCTCCATGCGGATATACCGCCCCGGCACGTCCGGCATGGCGAGAAAAGGCGGCAGCCCCACCGGGACAGGCAGGAAGCCCAGGGACGCCCCGCCCTTCCGGCTGCGCATCAGCGCCGCCACATACAGCGCCTTGTTGGCCAGATGGGGAAACGGGTGGCGGCTGTCCACAATCTGGGGCGACAGGACCGGCAGAATCTTGGCCTTATAGTAGGTTCCGACGTATTTCCGCTCCTCTGGCGACAGCTCCTCCATGGACAGGTCGCAGATGCCTTTCTGCCGCAGCAGGGCCGCCACGTCGGCGTACAACCGGTTCTTGATCTCAATCAGGCCGGGAACCACGCTGTAAATCCGCTCCAGCTGGCCCGCAGGCGTCAGTCCGGTCTTGTTGTCGGTCTCCTCCGGGGACACCAGACTGAGGTCAAACAGGTTCCCCACCCGCACCATGAAAAACTCGTCCAGGTTGCTGGTGAAGATGGAGATATATTTCAGCCGCTCCAGCAACGGGACGCTCTCGTCCCCCGCCTCCTCCAGCACCCGGCGGTTGAACCGCAGCCAGCTCACCTCCCGGTTCTGCGTGCAGCTGTACAGGCTTTCCTCCAGTTCCATTGTCTTATCCTCCCTTTGTGTTTCTTCCGGAACTGCCGCCTCCGGTCGGAAGGGCCGGAAGCGGTATCCGCCGCGCTTCGCCCCTACATCCAGATGGAGAAAATCCGCAGCACCTTCTCCAGCAGCTTCCTGAACCAGGACCGTCCGGCCCACTGCTTCCCGTCCACCGGGGCGCTGCGGGATATGATGTCCTCCATGTCCGCCTGCAAATCCTGGAGAAGGGGCGTGCCGTAAACCGCCACGCCGCACTCGTGATGGAGCTGGAAGCTGCGGTAATCCATATTGATGGTTCCCAGCACCGCAATCTCGCCGTCCGCCAGCAGGCTTTTGGCGTGGAGGAAGCCGGGGGTGAACTCATAAATTCTGATCCCGTGGCGCAGCAGCAGCTCATAGTAGGAACCGGCCACGATCTGCGTGTACCGGTGGTCCGGGACGCCCGGCAGCATCAGCCGCACGTCCACGCCGCTGTCCGCCGCCATACATAGCGCACGCACGATGCTGTCCTCCACAGCGAAATAGGGGGTGGTCAGCCAGATGGACCTGTGGGCGTTGGCGATACACTGGAAATACAAGTCCTCCGCCGGGTTGTCCGGATTATTGATGGGGCCATCGGCGAAGGGCTGGCAGAAGCCGGTGGTGTTCCGGGCGTATACGGGGCGGTAGTAGTCGTGCTCGTTGTGGGCCCGTCCGCCCAGCATCTCCCACATGTGGAGGAACTGGGCGGTGAGTCCCCAGGCTCCGGGGCCGTCCAGCAGAACTCCGCTGTCCCTCCACTCGCCGAAGCGGACAAGCAGCCCCACGTACTCGTCGGCCACGTTGACGCCGCCAGTGTAGGCGTACTGCCCGTCCACGCACAAAATTTTCCGGTGGTCCCGGTAGTTGAAATAGAGCCGGTTCACATACTGGTGGACGGGGTTGAAGACGCAGACCTCCATGCCCTCCTCCCGCATCAGCTCGATGGTCTCGTTGCGCATACGGGTGATGTTGCCGAAATCGTCGAAGATGATCTTGACCTCCACGCCGCTGCGGACCCGATCGATGAGCACATACAGCATACGGTCCCACAGCCTGCCCTCCGCCAGGATGAAATACTCCAGGAAGATGAACCGCTCCGCCTTCCGCATCCGCTCAATGGCGTCCTCAAAGAACGCGCCGCCGGAGGAGAAGTAGGTTAGCTCCGTGTCCCGGTAGAGGAGAAACCCCCTGCAGGAGAGCATTCGGGAGGCCCGCTTCCAGTTGGGCAGGGCGTTCCCCAGCCGCTCCTGGTCCGCCTCTGACTGCCGCCGCTCCATCTCCCGGCTGGGGGGAGGCTTCAGGGGCAGCAGATTCAGCCGTTTGCTCTGGATGTTCCCGCCCCACAGGACGTACAGGATCATCCCGCCCACCGGCAGGGCCACCACCAGCAGCGTCCAGGCCAGCCGGTAGCTGGCGGGAGTGGGCTTGGACTGGATGCCCACGGCCACGGCGATGGCGATGACCTCCAGAAGCATGAAGGCGATGGCCGCGTGGGTCTGCAGGAAGAAGGCCAGCAGCATCACAGCGGCGATATTCACAACGAGCAGGACCAGCACCAGGGCAATGCGCAGGGAAGCGGAAACGCGGCGCTCGGTGGTCTGTTTGATGGGATGCTTTTTCACAGGGACTCCTTTCAGGCCGCGCCGCTTCAGCGGCGCAGCCGGGACCGGTCGTTGGGCCGCAGGCCCAATGACGGTCCCCGGTCCCAAGGTCAGATGTATTGTGGATTTACAGCGCGATATCCAGCTCTTCACATTTCTTGATGGCCAGCTCATGGCCCTGGCGGGCAGCCTCCCGGTACCAGCGGACGGCCTGCTCCATGTCGCGGTCTGTGCCGGAGCCCTCCTCGTAGAAGCAGCCCAGGTTGAACTGCCCGTCCCAATCGCCGTGCTCCGCCGCCCGGCGGGTCCAGTAAAACGCCTTCTCCAGGTCCTTCTCCACGCCCAGACCCTCACAGTAGAAATAGCCGATCTGACACTCCGCCAGGGGATAGTCCAGCTCCGCCAGGGGCAGATAGCCCGCGAAGAGCTTGTCATATTCCTTGGTTTCCCAGTATTTCGCAATGAGCTCGTTGCAGCGGTCCAGCTCCGCGCAGGGCTTATAGTAGCTGCTTGCCATTATGCCGTCCTCCTCAGCTGTTTTTCTCCAGCAGACCGTGCTTCACATCCCACAGCTTCTGGGACAGGTCCACATAATACTTGTGGGGGTTGTCGAAACGCTTGACCTCCTCCCACAGCGTGTCCACCTGCTCCAGGCAGTACCTGCGGATCTCCGGCAGGGATGGGAGGGCGTACACCAATTCGCCGTTTCTGAATATTGGCAGCTGAAGCTCCCTGGCGGTGAAGTTGTAGACCTCCTTCCTCTTCCAGGTGGCGTCGGGATCGAAGATGGTCAGGGGCCTGCCGTCGTCCACCGTCTCGTCATGGACGGTGAGATAGTCCGCGATGGCCTTTCCGGTGTCATTGCCGAAGAAGCGGTAGAGCTTCTTGTAGTGGGGCGTGGTGATCTTGGCCACATTCTCGCTGATCTTGATTTTGGGGACGATGGTCCCGTCGCCGTTTTCCACGGCCACCAGCTTGTAGACCCCGCCGAACACCGGCTCGCTGCGGGCGGTGATGAGCCGTTCGCCCACGCCGAAGGCGTCGATCTTCGCCCCCTGGAGCAGCAGGTCCCGGATCAGCTCCTCGTCCAGGGAGTTGGACGCGGAGATGGTGCAGGTCTCCCAGCCGGCCTCGTCCAGCATCTCCCGCGCCTTTTTGGTCAGGTAGGCGATGTCCCCGGAGTCCAGCCGGATGCCGCACTTGGTGATGCCCAGGGGCCGCAGGACCTCGTTGAAGGCCCGGATGGCGTCGGGCACGCCGCTTTTCAGCGTGTTATAGGTATCCACCAGCAGCACCGCGTTGGTGGGGTAGATCTCGCAGTAGGTCTTAAAGGCCTCATACTGGCTGTCAAACATCTGCACCCAGGAGTGGGCCATGGTGCCGGCGGCGGGCACGCCGTAGAGCTGGTCGCTCAGGGCGCAGGCGGTGCCGTGGACGCCGCCGATGTAGGCCGCCCTGGCCCCCACGATGGCGCCCCCCTCCCCCTGGGCCCGGCGGGAGCCGAACTCCAGCACCGTGCGCCCCTGGGCGGCCCGGACCACCCGGTTGGCCTTGGTGGCGATGAGGCTCTGGTGATTGATGCACAGCAGGGCGTAGGTCTCAATGAGCTGGGCCTGGGAGGCGGGGGCCCGGACGGTCACCAGTGGCTCGCCGGGAAAGACCGGCGTCCCCTCGGGCACCGCCCAGATGTCCCCGGTAAACCGGAAATGGCGCAGGTAATCCAGAAAATCCTCCTGGAACAGGTTTTTGCTCCGCAGGTAGTCGATGTCCTCCTGGCCGAAGTGCAGATTCTGGATGTACTCTACCAGCTGCTCCAGCCCCGCCGCGATGGCGAAGCCGCCCTTGTCGGGCACCCGGCGGAAGAAAACGTCGAAGTAGGTGACGCGCTCCTGCATCCCCTGGCGGAAGTAGCCGTTGGCCATGGTCATCTCATAGAAGTCGAACAGCATGGACAGGTTCAGTCTCTCCTTGCGCTCCATAAAAACGTTCCTCGGTTTCTTTTGTAGTCGGCGCCGTCCTGTGTCCCCGGCGGTCTTTCCCCTATAGTATAACTTTTTTCCAGGTTTTGCAACGATAGAATTGACAATTCACCGGACAGGTTCTAATATAAGGGGGCCGGAGACGGCGTATTTGATGAAACATCCACGGAGGGCGTTCATATGTCCATCATTTTAGGCATTGACATCGGCGGCTCCACCACCAAAATTGTGGGTCTGCAGTCCGGCGGGACCACCATCGCCATGCACCGGGTCCAGGCCCAGGACCCCATCACCTCCCTGTACGGGGCCATGGGGAATTTTCTTTTTACCAACCGCCTCCAGCTGGGGGACGTGTCCCGGATCGCCCTGACGGGTGTGGGGGCCTCCTACATTGACGAGGACATCTACGGCATCCCCACGGAGAAGGTGGAGGAGTTCTCCGCCGTGGGCGTGGGCGGCCTGGCCCTGAGCGGCCAGGACCGGGCGGTGGTGGTCAGCATGGGCACCGGCACCGCCTTCATCTGGGCGGAGCGGGG
>JAAWQM010000039.1 GCA_022800525.1 Oscillospiraceae bacterium | reverse complement strand
ACAACAGACTACTTGCTGGGGGTCAGCGACGAAAGATCATTTCTTTTGGACGTTTCCGGGCTCACACCCAAGCAAATCGAATCCATTGATCTGATTATTGAAAATTACAGGGAATGCAACGAAAGGGCCTCCACAGACCCTGAAACCGAAATATGACGCAGCAGCGGCGGGGTGGCTATCGGCCATCACCGCCGTTTTTTGGACGGTCTCCCGCGTCACTGCCCGGGCAGCGGCGGGAGCAGGCGGGGGGATGCATTACCGGGAGAGCGGAGCAGCCCTTCGGTACGCGGGCGGATGATATCCGCCCCTACGGGGATGTATCAATCCGAAAGATTCTGCGAATGGGGCGTTGACCAGCCGTATGGGTGGCGGTGGTAACAGGCGGGGGCCGTCATTGACCTGCGGACAACGACCGGCCCGGCAGTGCCGCTCCGCGTCACTGCCCCACTACCGATAGGACCCGTGGGTAGACGCAGAAGACCGGCGCACCAACGAAGGAATTAAGCTAGAACAAACAAGGGTATCGTCGGAGGGCAAATAAACCCCCGACATTCAGGGGATTCTCAAGGGGGTACGCCCCCTTGCGCGTGCTTTTGGTTCTTTTCCCACGAGGGAAAAGAATGCCCCCGTCCCCCCGCAGGGGGAACAGATTAGCACTCTTTCTCCAAGAGTGCTAATATTTACAATTTAGCCATACTCTGTTCACAATTACCCTTCATGATAGGGCGTGAAAAAAAGACCGGGCCGCTGGAAGCGGCCCCGCTTCTACAGGAGGAAACGCAAACTATGGCCAAGAAAAAATTCAAAGCGGAATCCCAGCGCCTGCTGGACCTGATGATCAACTCCATCTACACCCATAAGGAAATCTTTCTGAGAGAAATCGTCTCCAATGCCAGCGACGCCATCGACAAGCTCTGTTACAAATCCCTGACGGATGAAAACGTGGGGCTCAAGCGGGATGACTTCCGCATCACCCTCCACGCTGACCCCGAGGCCCGCACCCTCACCGTCAGCGACAACGGCATCGGCATGAGCGCCGACGAGCTGGACAACAACCTGGGCGTCATCGCCTCCAGCGGCACCTACCAGTTCCGCCAGGAGGTGGGCAAGGACAACGAGGACGTGGACATCATCGGTCAGTTCGGCGTGGGCTTCTATTCCGCCTTCATGGTGGCGGACCACATCACCGTCATCACGAGAAAATACGGCGAGGACTCCGCCTACCGCTGGGAGAGCAACGGGGCCGATGGCTACACCGTCACCCCCTGCGGGAAGGACGACGTGGGCACCGACATCATCATGCACATCAAGGAGGACGGCGAGGAGGAAACGTACTCCGAGTTCCTTCAGGAGCACACCCTTCGTAGCCTGATCCGGAAATATTCCGATTACATCCGCTGGCCCATCCGGATGGAAGTCACCAAATCCCGGAAAAAAGAGGACTCCCCCGAGGACAAGCCCGAGTATGAGAGCTACAAGGAGGAGGAAACCCTCAACAGCATGGTCCCCCTCTGGCAGAGGAAGAAGAGCGACGTCACCAGGGAGGAGTACGACAAGTTCTATCAGGAGAAGTTCAACGACTTCGCCGCGCCCCAGTCCGTCGTCACCGTCTCCGCCGAGGGGCAGGTGTCCTACAAGGCTCTGCTCTATATCCCCAGCCGCCCGCCCTTCGACTACTACAGCGCCGATTACGAGCGGGGACTCCAGCTATACTCCACCGGGGTGATGATTATGGACAAGTGCCAGGACCTCATTGGCGACCACTTCGGGTTCGTCAAGGGCGTGGTGGACTCCCCCGACCTGAGCCTCAATATCTCCCGCGAGCTGCTTCAGCACGACCGCCAGCTCAAGCTCATCGCCAACAACATTGAGAAGAAGGTCAAGGGCGAGCTGGAGCGGATGCTCCGGGACGACCGGGAGGGCTATGAGAAATTCTACCAGAGCTTTGGCCGCCAGCTGAAGGTGGGCTGTCTGAACAACTATGGCGCCAAGAAGGAGCTGCTCCAGGACCTGCTGCTGTTCTACTCCTCCACTGAGAAGAAGCTGGTCACCCTCTCCGAGTACGTGGACCGGATGCCGGAGAGCCAGAAGTGCATTTACTACGCCTCCGGCGAGAGCGCCGCCGCCATGGACAACCTGCCCCAGACGGAGCTGCTGCGGGAGCGCAGCGTGGAAATCCTCTACCTCACCGACCAGCCGGACCAGCTTCTGGTGGAAGTCCTGCGGGAATACAAGGAGAAGCCCTTCCGCTCCGCTGTGGACGGCGACCTGGAGCTGGAGGACATGCCAGAGGAAAAGGACGCCGGCGCGTACAAGGACGCGCTGGATTTCGTGAAGGAGGCCCTGGACGGGGACGTGGATGAGGTGCGTATCTCCCGGAAGCTGAAGACCCACCCCGTCTGCCTCACCTGCGGCGAGGGCGTCAGCTTCGAGATGGAAAAGTATTTCAACGCCGTTCAGCCGGAGATGGGTATGAAGGCCAAGCGGATTCTGGAGCTGAACGCGGACCACGCCGCCTTCGCCGCCCTGGACGCCGCCCGGACCGCCGAGCCGGAGAAGGCTAAGAAATACGCTCAGGTGCTGCTCAATCAGGCCAAGCTCATCGCCGGACTGCCCATCAGCGACCCGTCCGGGTACACGGACCTGCTGTGCAGCCTGTGGGCGTAAACCAGGCGCGGAGGGACGCCGCCGGGCGGCGTTTCCTCTTTCCCCCGCGTCATATTTTCCTGTTGCGCAGCCGGCTGAAATAAGGTATAGTAGAAGGAAATCACTCAAGATATGACAGGAGGCCCACAATGGCAATCAGATTACGGGACCGGCATTCCATGTCCCGGATGCAGCCGGGCGGCAGAGCGGTCACAATGTCCAGCGCCGCCTTGAAATGGACGGGGCTGCTGCTCACCTGCCTGAGCTCGCTGGGCGTGGCCGTTCTGCAGCGGGGGTTGCTGCGGGTGGACACCGCCACCCAGGAGGAGCTGGCTGCGGCTGTCGCGGATCCCTCCAGCGGCGCGGCCAGTCTGGTCTCCGCCGCGGTAACCTGTTCCCTGATCGCCGCTATGGCGATCCCGCTGTACGCCAAGCTGGTCTATGAGGGCTGGAAGCGCATGGAGAACAGAACCTCCCTGTTCCTCCACATGGCCCTGTGCGCTCTGGTTTCTGAAATTCCTTACGACCTCGCTATGAGCGGCAGGGCGCTGGATTTTGACGTTCAGAACCCGGTGTGGGGACTGCTGGTGTGCGCCGCCATGCTGGAGGTCCTGCGGATCCCCAAGCCCCGCTCACGGATCGTCTCCGCGCTCCTTCAGGTTCTGGTGGTCGCGGGCGCGCTGGCCTGGACGCTGCTGCTGCACGTCTATATGGGCCCGGCGCTGGCGCTGCTGGCGGCGTTGTTCTACTTCCTGGAGGGCAACCGTACCCTCTCCACTCTGGGCGGCGCGGCGCTTACCATAGCGCAGTTTCCCGCGCCCTTGGGAATGCTCTTCGTTTACTGGTATGAGCCGGACGAGGTCAGGGACGCCAGATATCCTTACCTGTTCTACCTCCTGTATCCCGCGCAGCTGCTGGCATTCTATCTGCTGGGACTGCTTTTGCAGCTCTGAAAAACCACGGAAACGCCCGGAGACTCTGCGAAAACGCAGTCTCCGGGCGCGGATTCTTTCAATTTCCTGTCGGAAGCTGCGCCGCCAGCGAATTTTATTGCAGGGCTCTTCCGGACTGCTTCCGGGAAATCCATGCGCAGCGGTGTTCCTGCGGCATACCACAGCATTTCTTGGACAAAATAGGGCATGGTGCATAAAGCGCCGCGCCCTATTTTGTTGCAAATGCAGCTTGACAATCTTTAATTCCTATATTAAGATAGGGATTACAAGGAAGGACGGTGAGCGCCGTGAAAATCTCCGCGAAAAGCCGCTACGCTCTGCATCTCATGCTGGAGCTGGCGATGCAGAACGAGGGTGACAATCTGTCCGTCAAGTCGGTCGCTGAGAGCCGGGGGATCAGCGAGAAGTACCTGGAGCAGGTTATCCCCGTCCTGGTCCGCACGGGACTGGTCCGCAGCGTCCGGGGCGCCAAGGGCGGCTACCATCTGATGAAGAGTCCGGAGGACATTACCGTTGGTCTCATCCTCCGCACGGTGGAGGGCAGCATCGCGCCGGTATCCTGTCTGGACGACGAGGTGAACCAGTGCGCCCGGTGCCACGCCTGCGTCACCCTGGACCTCTGGGCCCAGGTGGATCAGGCCATCAGCAACGTGGTGGACCATGTGACCCTGGCGGATCTGGTGGATAAGCAGCGGCGGCTGGACGCCCGCAGGGCCTGCCCCGGGGGGCAGAGGGGCAACTGCTGACCGCCCCGTTTTACGCCAATAATTCCTATTTTCCTATAGGAAACACGGAAAATCCAGGCCGCAGATCCTGCGGCCGGCATAAGAAAGAAGGAATGCGCTTCATGTTTGTTTACGCTGACAACGCGGCCACCACGGCCGTGAGCAAAACGGCGGCGGACGCGATGCTCCCCGCCCTGGGCGAGCTGTACGGAAATCCCAGCTCCCTGCACCAGAAGGGCCGGGAGGCCAACTACGCTCTGATGGACGCCCGGGAGACCATCGCCAGATGCCTCAACGCCGAGGCCCGGGAGATTTATTTTACCGGCTGCGGTACGGAAGCCGACAACTGGGCTATCACCGAGGGGGCCCGCATAGGGGCGGAGGCAGGAAAAAAGCATATCATCTCCGACACCATTGAGCACCATGCGGTGCTGCATACGCTGAAAAAGCTGGAGAAGCAGGGGTTTGAGGTCACCTACCTGCCGGTCCATGAGGACGGACTGGTGCGGGTGGAGGAATTGAAGGCTGCAATCCGGGAGGATACCTGTCTGGTGACTATCATGTTCTCCAACAACGAGATCGGCACCCTCCAGCCCATCCGGGAGATCGGCGCGGTCTGCCGTGAAAAGGGGATTCTGTTCCATACGGACGCTGTTCAGGCGGTGGGACATGTGCCTGTGGACGTGGCAGCGGACAACATTGACATGCTGTCCCTGTCCGGCCACAAGTTCCATGCGCCCAAGGGCGTGGGGGCTATGTACTGCAAGAAGTCTGTCCGTCTGAAGAATTTCATTGAAGGCGGCGGGCAGGAGCGCGGCAGGCGCGGAGGCACGGAGGCGATTCCATCCATTCTGGCCATGGCGGCGGCGCTGAAGGAGAGCTGTGAGCACATGGAGGAGAACATGGCCCGTGTCACCGCCATGCGGGATAAGCTGATTGAGGGGCTGAGCAAAATTCCGTACTCCCGCTGCAACGGGAGCAGCAGCCATAAGGCTCCCGGCATCGTCAGCTTCTGCTTTGAGGGCATCGAGGGCGAGAGCCTGCTGCTGCGGCTGGATCTGGCAGGCATCTGCGCCAGCTCGGGCAGCGCGTGTACCAGCGGCTCTCTGGACCCCAGCCATGTGCTGCTGGCGCTGGGGATGCCCCATGAGATCGCCCACGGGTCCCTGCGGCTGAGCCTGTGCGAGTACAATACCATGGAGGAAGTCGATTATATTCTGGAGCAGGTGCCGGAGGTTGTCAGAACCCTCAGACAGATGAGTCCTGTCTGGATGCACATGCTGGAAAAAATGGATGATCCCTATCAGAAATAGGGACCATCCCCAGGTTTTGCCCGCCTGCAGGCGGGGACGGGGGCATTCTTTTCCCTTGTAGGAAAAGAACCAAAAGTACCCTCAAGAGGGCGGACCCCCTTGAGAATCCCCTGAATGTTGGGATTTGTTTTCCCTCCGACGATACCCTGGTTTGTTCTGGCTGAATGCCTTCGTTGGTGCGCCGGTCTTCTGCGGCTACCCACGGGGTCTATCGGGGGATTTCGCTGCGGCGCCGCTTCTGGGATTGGTCTGCATCCATCGCCATTGGCGCGGCGCGGCCTTATGGAACGGGCCGATGAGGGCATCGGCCCCTGCGGGGATTACCCACCCAGCCAGCGTCAGACCCCCATAGATGACTCTATCCCATTAACAGGCCGGCAGGCGGAGTTGGTCAACTGCCAGACCACTAGATCAGATGCCCGAAGGACCTCTCGTTCACGGGGCATCGCAGCTCTTCATTTGCGGGCGTGTTCGAGAATTCCCCTCGTTTTGGAGGTCCGGAACCCTGGTTCCGGGGTACTTTTGCCTACTTTTCCTACAAGGGAAAAGCAGGCCCGGGGTCCGGGGCGGGCAGCGCCCGGGCTATCGAACAGAAATCGCTCCCCCTTGCGCCGGGACGGCGCAAAAATCCATCAACAAGAAAGGAAACAACCATTATGGCAATGGAATATAGTGAAAAAGTAATGGAGCATTTCGCTCACCCCCACAACGTGGGTACATTGGACGACGCCAACGGCGTCGGCGAGGTGGGCAACGCCAAGTGCGGCGACATCATGCGCATGTACCTGAAGATCACCGATGATGAGATCATCGAGGACGTTAAATTCCAAACCTTCGGCTGCGCCTCCGCCATCGCTACCAGCTCCATCGCCACCGATATGATTAAGGGCAAGCCCCTCAGCGAAGCCCTGAAGCTCACCAATCAGGCCGTGGTGGAGTCCCTGGACGGACTGCCCGCCGTGAAAGTCCATTGCTCCGTACTGGCCGAGCAGGCCGTGAAGGCCGCTATCGCAGACTATTACAAACGCAAGGGCATCCCCTATGAGAGCCCATGCGACGGCTGCGCGGAGGGCTGCTGCGGTCACGACCACGGTCACGGTCATGAGCACAGCCATGAAGAAGAGTAAATGCCAAGACAGACCGCCGGTCCATCCAGGACCGGCGGTCTTGTTTTACGCTTCCTCAAGCATCGGCTTGATCTCTTTACGGTGGGCGTACATCAAAAAGACTGCGCTCAATATCACAGAGCAGGTCTCCGCTACGGGGAATGCCCACCACACCAGCTCCAGCCGCCCCGTCAGGCTCAGAAGCCACGCCGCAGGCAGCAGCACAATCAACTGCCGCACCAGAGAAATAATAAGGCTCAACACCCCGTGGCCCAGAGACTGGAAGAAGGACGAGCACACAATGCCAAATCCCGCAAGGACAAAGTGGAAGCTGATAATCCTCAGCGCCGGGACGCCAATCTCCAGCATATAGTCCGATGCCTCAAAGAAGCCCAGCAGCACGTTGGGGGCCAGCTGGAAGATCGCTGCGCCCAAGAGCATGATCCCCGTCGCATAGCAGATGCCCAGCTTCACCGTCTTGAGCATACGATCCGGTTTCCGTGCGCCGAAATTGTATGCCACAATGGGCACCATGCCGTTATTCAGGCCGAACACCGGCATGAAAACGAAGCTCTGGAGCTTGAAGTATACCCCGAACACCGCCGTGGCGGTGGTGGTGAAGCCAATCAGAATCTTGTTCAGTCCGAAGGTCATCACCGAGCCGATGGACGCCATGATGATGGAGGGAATGCCCACGGAGTAGATGCGCCCAATGATGTCCCTGTCAGGCCGGAAGCCCTTGAAGCTCAAGGTAATCTCCGTGTTCTTCTTCGCGTTGAACCAGACGCCCAGCGCCGCGCCCGCAATCTGGCCCAGTACGGTGGCCCAGGCCGCGCCTACCACGCCCATGTCAAACACAAAGATGAATATAGGGTCGAAGATGATGTTGATGACCGCCCCCACCATCTGCGTGACCATACTATAGATCGTCCTGCCGGTGGCTTGCAGGAGACGCTCGACGCTGATGGCGATGAAAATGCCAAAGGAGCAGATTGTACACACCTGGATATACGCTGTTCCGCCCTCCACGATCTCCGCCACGTCCGTCTGGACCAGGAAGAACGTCCGGGAGAACAGCGCCCCCAGCGCCGCGAACACCGCCGCGCTGCACACGCCGAGAAACACGCCGTTGGAGGCGGCCAGGTTCGCCCGCTCGAACCGCTTCTCCCCCAAGCTCTTGCTCAGCAGGGCGTTGATGCCCACTCCCGTGCCGGTGGCTACCGCAATCATCAGATTCTGTACCGGAAAGGCCAGACTCACCGCGTTCAGCGCGTCCTCGCTGACCCGGGAGACAAAGATGCTGTCCACCACATTATACAGCGCCTGGACCAGCATACTCAGCATGATGGGCACCGACATGTTCACCAGCAGCTTGTTGATGGGCAGAACGCCCATCTTATTCTCTTGTGGTTTCTGTTCTCTCTCTTGCATTCGTTTTGTTCCTTTCTGGGTTCCGCTTCCCTTTTTGTGATCTGCTGCCAGAGCTTGACCCGGCATGAACCGGCATGAACTGGCATGAACTGGCATAAAAGCACCGCTCGGCAGCCTGTCACAGCGACAGCTCACAAGCGGTGCTTTCCTATGGTAACATGCAGGGATTTTTCTGTCAATACATGTTCAAAAAGTTTTGCGCTTTGCCCAAAATGGCGGAGAAAATCCACGGTTTCGCTTGTGTTTCTGGACAAGCAGTCCGCTCAGCCGTACGCGCCCCTCTCCTTCCTGTCAGAGATACGCCCCGTTCTGCCGCTTTCTGTAGAAATATACGCTCAGATGGAAGGAACCGTAGGTTGCGGCAATCACAAGCGCCGCGACCAAAGCAGCAGCCGCCGGCAGAGGCAGGCTGGGCAGCTCCGGCAGTTCCCCGAAGATGCCAATAATCCCGAGGGCCGCACCCACGCCCACGCCCATGACCACGATCATCGCGAACCGCCCTTTTTCCGAACCGAACCGGTATATAACCGGAAGGCCCAGATCCAGAACAAACAGCATCACGATACCCAGCAGGCCGCACACCTGCGCAGTCTCCTGCCAGTCCGCCGCGCCTGTAATATGCCCCCGCACAAACGTTCCCAACGTGATGATGCCTATGCCCAGCAGGGTGTAAAAATAGGCCAGCAGATACTTGCTCCACACGATCTTCCCCGACGTATAGGGCAGCATGGCCGCGTACCGGTCCCACTTGCTTCGTTCATCATAGGCAATGGAGGTCAGCGGCATCATCAGCGCCAGCATCATGGCATAGGTGCTGCCGAAGCTTCCCATGTTGGGTACCATGCTGAATACCAGGGCTATAACCAGCAGCATCCGCCCCGATTTGTCCGCAACGTATAAATCCTTCTTCAATAAACCAATCATTATCTTTCCTCCTTCACTATATACAGGATGATGTCCTCCAGGCTTGCCCGGTCCACCACCGCGTCCCGGGGCATGTACTCCCGCTCCACCAGAGCCTCCACGCCGTACGTCCCTACCCGCTTTCCGTGGATGGCCTCCGCCGGAATGTTCATCAGCTGCTCCTTTGTGCATTTCAGAATGCCGTAGCGGTCCAGCAGCACGTCCTTTTCCTCGCACAGCACCAGCTTTCCCTTGTGCAGAAACGCGATGTAGTCACAGATGCGCTCCAGGTCGCTGACGATGTGGCTGGAGAGCAGCACCGCATGGCCGTCCTCCGACGCGAAGTCCGCGAACACCTCCAGCAGCTCCTCCCGGATCATGGGGTCCAGCCCGCCGGTGGCCTCGTCCAGAAGCAGCAGCCGCGCGTGGTGGCTCAGCGCCGCCGCGATGCCCAGCTTCATGGTCATCCCACGGGAGTAGTCCTTGAACTTTTTGTCCAGGGGAAGCTGGAATTTCCGCAGCCAGCCGTCGTAGGTCTCCTGGTCCCAGTTCCTGTAGGTCCCCGCCATGATCTTCCCCAGCTGTTTAGCGTTGATGACCTCCGGCACGAAGGTCTCGTCCAGCACCACGCCCACGTCCTCCTTCAAATTCAGGAACTCTTTGCTCTGATTGTCCGCCCCCAATACGGAGACGGTGCCGCCGTCCCGCTCCAGGGCGTCCATAATGAGGCGGATAGTGGTGCTCTTTCCGGCCCCGTTCTCGCCCACCAGCCCCAGGACGCAGCCGTAGGGCAGGTCCAGGTTCAGGTTCTCCAGTGAGAAATCCTTGTAACGCTTGCACAGGCCCCTGATTTCGATTGCGTTCGTATCCATAATGTTTATTCCTCCTCGCTCAGTACTTTAAGTATATTCTGTAGTTCCTCCACCGGCAGCTCAATCTGCCTGCTCAGCTCCAGCGCGGCGGTCAGATGCTCCTCAATTTCCCGCAGGCTGCTCTCCTTCGCCAGCTCCGCGTCCTGCTGCGCCACGAAGCTGCCCTTTCCGGCCACGGTGCAGATAAACCCATCCCGCTCCAGCTCCTCGTAGGCCCGCTTGGTGGTGATTACGCTGATGCGCAGGTCCCGGGCCAGATTCCGGATGGAGGGAAGCTGTTCCCTGGGCTTCAGCTTCCCGGTCGCCACGGCTCCCTTCACCTGACGGCAGATCTGTTCGTAGATGGGCTGGCCGCTGGAGTTGCTGATGATGATGTCCATTGCCTCACCTCTCGACTGTTCATCTGTATATAAACAGTATATACAGTATTCACGATTTGTCAAGTACCTTTCCGCGTTCTCCTGTAAAATTTTTTGCCAAAGGGACATGTGAAAACCTGTGTATTTTTGTCCCCTTTTTTTCCTTTCCGGGGTTGTTCTTTTGCGAAATCTGTGCTATAACTTCTATTACTACTGATTCAGACCCCCGCGGTTTCTTCGCTGATATTTTTTATGGAGGTGGCTGCAGATGCAAAAGGAAAACCAAAAACATGGGTATCAGATCGACATGGTCAACGGTCCCCTGGCGGGAAAGCTCCTTTTATTCGCCCTGCCCCTGATGCTCTCCGGCCTGCTCCAGCTTCTCTTCAACGCCGCCGACATTGTCGTCGTGGGCCGCTACGCGGGCAAGGAGGCCCTGGCCGCCGTGGGCTCCACCTCCTCCCTCATCAACCTGCTGGTGAACCTCTTCATCGGCTTCTCCGTGGGCACCAACGTCGTGGTAGCCCGGGACCTGGGGGCCGGGCGGGAGGAGGACGTGAACCGCAGCGTTCACACCGCCATCGCCCTGGCCCTCATCAGCGGCGTATGCCTGACTGCGCTGGGGCTGACGCTGGCCCGCCAGCTGCTGGTCTGGACCGAGTCCGCGCCGGACGTCATCGGCCTGGCCACCGTCTACCTGCGCATCTACTTCGCCGGGATGCCCTTCAACATGCTCTACAACTTCGGCGCGGCCATCCTCCGGGCCCAGGGGGACACCCGGCGGCCCCTCTACTTCCTGTCCATCGCGGGCGTGGCCAACGTGGTCCTGAACCTGTTCTTTGTCATCGTCCTGCACATGAGCGTCGCCGGAGTGGCGCTGGCGACCATCATCTCCCAGGGCATTTCCGCCGTCCTGGTGCTGACCTGCCTCATGCGGGACCAGGGCGCGCTGCATCTGGATCCGAAGGCCCTGCGGCTGGACAGGCGTGTGATCCGCAGAATCTGTCAGGTGGGGCTTCCCGCCGGGTTCCAGGGCATCGTGTTCTCCCTGTCCAACGTGGTCATCCAGTCCTCCATCAACTCCTTCGGCTCCACCGCCATAATTGCCGGCTCCGCCGCCTCCGCCAACATCGAGGGCTTTGTCTATACCGGCATGAACGCCATCTATCAGACCAACCTCACCTTTACCAGCCAGAACTACGGCGCGGGACAGTGCAGGCGGGTGGACCGGTGCCTCATCCTCTGCCAGACCTATGTGGTGGTTATCGGACTGATTCTGGGCAATCTGGCCGCCATTTTCGGCGCGCCCCTGGCCTCCATCTACGCCCCTGGCGAGGCGGACGTCATTGCCCAGGCCGTCACCCGTTTGAAGATCATCAGCGGCACCTACTGCCTCTGCGGCGTGATGGATGTAATGGTAGGCTCCCTGCGGGGGCTGGGCTACTCCATGGTCCCTATGGTCGTGTCAATGGTGGGCGCCTGCGGTGTGCGGCTGATCTGGGTCGCGACCATCTTCCAGACCTATCACACGCCTACGATGCTCTATATCTCCTACCCCGTCAGCTGGACCATCACCGCCGCCGTCCACATCGCCTTTTTCTTCTTCATCCGCAAGCACGCCTACGCCAAGAGCAGCGGTATGCAGAACCTCAGCGGCGCCCCGAAGCAGGAGAAGAATGCCTCCGAGGCCGCGTGATCCCGATGGAACATACAACAAGCCGGTCTGCGCCTTGCGGCGCAGACCGGCTATTATGATTTCTATTCTACAGATCGTTATCGTTCATCAGCCGCTCCAGCTGGTCGTAGTATTTCCGCAGGCGGGGCTTATCCCAGGTCTCCCGGGCCTGGGCCAGCATGTTGCGGGCCTCCGTGTACCGGCCCTCCGCCATTGCGGCGTGTATGTCCAGCGCCGCCAAATTGCCGCCATAAGGCTCCTTCCCGCGCCAGGGCGCGAACCACTTTTCGCTCGCGCGGCACAGCTCCATCGCCTCCGCGGCCCGTCCGGTACGGAACAGGCAGACGCACAGGTTGAGCCGCCGCACCGTCTCCGGCGCGCGGCCGCCGCTGAATTTCAGGCTCTCCAGCACGGCGATGGCCTCCTCATAGCGGTCCGCCTCGCAGTAGCCCGCCGACAGGTTCAGCCGCAGCATATCCCGCAGGCCGCGGGTCTTCACGGATGCCAGAAGCTCCTCCAGCCCGGCCAGATACACCTCGGGCTGGCCCTTGTCCAGGAGGGGGAGCAGCTCCTGCATCCTCTTGGAATAATGCCTCGCGTACAGGATATTGAGCGCCACCGCGCCCACGATTATCACAACAGCGGCAGCCAGATACCAGCGCCAGAACCTTGCTCTGTCAATCTCCAGCTTCTCCTTTACGACCGCCAGCACGATTCCGAAGCAGACCGCAGCGGCAAGTACCTTCCAGTAATGCTTCACGGCTCACCCCTCCTCGCCGTCCTCCGCGAAGGGGTCGCCCAGCTTCTCTGGCGGAATCTCCGGAAGCGGGTCAAATACCGACTGGGGGATGACCGGCTCCGGGATAGGTTCCGGCGCAGGGACGGGCGCAGGTACAGGCTCCGGAACCTGTTCCAGAACGGGGACGGGCGCAGGCAGCTCCGTCGGAGGAGGTTCCGGGGCGGGCTCCGGTGCCTGCGCAATGGGATACTCCAGGTTCCGCCCGGTCTCCACATCGAACACATGGGCCGCGCTGCCCCGGAAGGTGAAGCGCACCGGCGTCCCCAGCGGTATGGCGTCCCCGTCCTCCTCCTCGCTGAGAGGCACCACGATGACCACGTCCTTCCCGCAGGCGCTGACGTGGATATGCACCGCGCTGCCCATCATCTCCGACACGTCCACGGCGGCGCAGACCGCGTTGCCGGAATCTGTCAGCGTCAGGTGCTCAGGCCGCAGGCCCAGCTTCACCGGCTGCGTCTCCACGCCGCACTTCCGCAGACGCTCCTCCTTCTCCGCCGACAGCTCAATCCGCACGGTGCCGTCCAGCTCTACAAAGTACCGGCTGCCCTCCCGGACCAGCCTGCCGTCAAAGACGTTCATCTGCGGCGTACCGATGAAACCCGCCACAAACAGGTTGGCGGGGTGGTGGAACACCTCCTGGGGTGTCCCTACCTGCTGGACAAAACCGTCCCGCATAATGACGATCCGGTCCCCAAGGGTCATGGCCTCCGTCTGGTCGTGGGTGACGTAGATAAACGTCGTGTTCACCTTCTGGCGCAGCTTGATGATCTCCGAGCGCATCTGGTTGCGCAGCTTGGCGTCCAGGTTGCTGAGGGGTTCGTCCATAAGGAACACCTGGGGCTCCCGGACGATGGCGCGGCCAATGGCCACACGCTGCCGCTGGCCGCCGGAGAGCGCCTTGGGCTTCCGCTTCAGCAGCTCCGTGATGTCCAGAATCTCCGCCGCCTCCCGGACCTTCTCGTCGATGACCCGTTTGGGGAACTTCCGCAGCTTCAGGCCGTAGGCGATGTTGTCATAGACCGTCATATGGGGGTACAGGGCGTAGTTCTGGAACACCATGGCGATGTCCCGGTCCTTGGGGGGGACGGTGTTCACCTTCCGGCCTCCGATGTAGAGCTCCCCCTCGGTGATATCCTCCAGCCCGGCCACCATCCGCAGCGTGGTGGACTTCCCGCATCCGGAGGGACCTACCAGCACGATGAACTCCTTGTCAGCGATCTCCAGGCTGAACTCCTGGACCGCGACCACCGTGTTGTCGTATACTTTTTTGACGCTTCGCAAGCTCAGGTCCGCCATGGGCCCTACTCACCTCCGTTTTTCTTTTCAAATTGGCGCTCCAGCCGCTCTTCCTTCCGCTTCTCCACCACGGCCTCCACCTTCTCAGGAATCCTGACCTTCGCCAGCCGGTAGGTCCGGCGGATCTGGCGGATCGCCAGCACCAGGACAAACAGCGCCGGGTACAGCGCCAGCAGCGCCGCCAGCAGAAGCAGCAGCGCCGCGTAGTCCTCCGTGAGCCGGGCGGCGTTCTCCCAGTAGGGGTAGATCACGCCGTTGGTGCGCATGGACCGCAGGCCGAAGGACCGGATGACCTCCAGCAGGTGTCCCAGGGTGTAGCGGCTGGAGTTCTCCACCACGTCGCCCTCACCGATGGGAAAGGAGTCCTCCAGGATGCCCTTGGCGAAATTGGTGATGGGGTCGGGCATGATGATCTCATAGCCAGTGATGGACGCGTCCTCGATCAGGCCATGCATGGCGGAGAAGGACATGAACACGCCGCCGTCGCCGGTGTAGGCCCTCGCGCTGGCGAAGTCCTCCTCCCGGGAGATGACCCCGGCCACCACGAAGGGCTGGTTGTTGATGAACACGGTCATCCCGGCCAGCTCCACGCCGCCGAACAGCTTCCACGCCATCTCCTCATCCAGCACCACCAGGTCGTCCATCAGATCGTCCGCGCTGATATAGGAGCCGCTGCGCAGGCGGTAGGGATGGAAGTAGAAGAAATCCCCGCCTACGCCGACAGCCTTCACCGTCGTGCTGCCGCTGCTGCCAGAGGACACGGAGACGCTCTCCGCGCCGTAGTAGGCGTCGATGTACAGGCTGCCGCCCTCCGGGGCCTTCAGCGCCTGCTCCTCCAGCTTGCTGTCCAGGGTCCGGCGGAAGGACAGCATATCCTCCTCCGTCTTCCCGCCGTCCACCGGCAGGTAGCAGGCCAGCTGGGCGAAGCGGGTGTCGCTCCCTCCCCGGAACTGGTCCGCTCCCCTCAGAGCCTCCAGCGTATTGCTGACGCTCCGCAGGCCCAGGGCGCAGCCTGCGGCCCCCAGGACCAGCGCCACGTTCAGGACCAGCAGGAACCACTGCTTGAAGCCGAAGCGCCTGACGGCGTCCAGCATCCGCCGGGATACGTTCAGCTTCCTCACGGGTTCTCCACCATCCTCACCTGGCTGCCCGCATCCAGCGGTTTGCTGGAGGTGGTGATGACATAGTCATTCTGGGACAGGCCGGAGACGGCCACGCTGGTGTCGTCCTCCCCCAGGACCTGCACATCCACGCGGGTGGCGGTGTACCGGTTGCCCAGGGGCGTGCTCTTGCTGGTGATGACAAAGACGAATTTGCCGTTGGAGTCCTCCCGCAGGGCGCTCTTGGGGACGATGGTATTCATGGGGGCGCTGCGCTGGCCGATGGAGAGGCTGATATTGGTCCCCGCCTCAATCTCCCCGGTAATCCGGAAGATCAGCAGCTTCTTCTGCCCCGCGCTGGAGGGATCGGAGGCAATCTGCTCCAGGGTGGCGGTGAGGTCGCCGCCCCAGTAGTAGTTGGTCACCTCGGCGGTGTCGCCCACCTTGACGTTCTTGGCCTGCTCATTGGTGACGGGGATCTTGATGGTATAGCCCCGGTCCACCACGTCGATGGTTGCCATAGCCGCGTCCGGCGTGGTCTCCTTGCCCGCGTTGACGTTGATGGCGGTGATGAGACCGGCGACGGGGGAGGTGATCTCCGTATCCACGGACTCCTTCCGGTACTTCTCCACCTCCTGCTCGTACTTCTGGATCTCCAGGCTCATGGTCTGAAGGTCCAGGTTGTTCAGCTGCTTGTCGATGTCCTTGCCGGACAGGGCGTTCTCCAGCTCCCGCTCCTTGGTGCTGACAGTCTCCAGGGCCTCCTTGTATGTTGTCTGCTTCTCCTGAAGCTCCGCCAGGGCGGACTCCAGGTTGGTGATGGCCGCCTCCTGCTGGCGCTGCTCCGCCTCCGTGTTCCGGATCTGCTCCTTCAGCTGGGCGTTGGCGTTGGAAGCCTCGTTCAGATCCGACTGAGCGGCGCGCAGGTCGCTCCGGACAGAGGCGAGGTCGCCCTGGGCGGCGTTCAGGCTGCTCTGGGCAGCCGCTATCTTGTCGCGGATGGCCCGCTCCTGGCTCCAGGCGGTGTTGTTCGCCGAGCCGGCGGCCTGCTGGGCCTTGTCCAGAGCCTTGACCGCCGTCTCAATCGCCTGCTGGTCCCCATAAAGGAGGGTGTATACCCGCGACTCCTCCGTTATGCTTGCCCGGGACAGGGCCTTGGGCTCCTCATCGTCCCCGCCGCCCTGGCTTGGACCGGAGGGCGCGGAATTCGCCAGATACGTTCTGACATAGCTGTCCTGCTGCATAAAGGCGTCCACAGAGATCGACGAGCTGTCGGAAAGCGGGGGGATGTATTCATTGCGGCCCTGGTAATACTCCACCACATGTGCCAGCAGAGCCTGGTACACGCTGGAATTCGCGGCGTAGTCGTTGGCCCACTTGGATCGGGCGTCGTTCACGGCCTTCTGGGCCTCATTGACCGCCGCCGCTGTATCGTTGGAGCCGCCGTTCTCGTTCAGCTGCTGCTGATAGCCCGCGATTTCCTTCTCATAGCCCTCGATGGCGGACTCCAGACTGGTGATCTTGCCCTCCAGCTCCGTCACCCTGGCCTTGGCCTCAGCGTACTCCTCGCTGTCCGTCTGGAAGGCGTTCAGCTCCTTCAGCGCAAACTCAATCTGGTTCAGGACGCTCTTGGCCGAAGCCAGCTCGCCCTTGGCGTAGGACACCTGCTCGTCGGCGACATAGTTGGCGTCCCGCTTGGCGTAGGCCTCCTCCAGGTCCTCCCGGATGATCTTCACGTTCTGGTCCTCGGAGGCATAGGTCTTGGACAGCTCCAGGACCCGCTTCTGGTAGCTGAGGCGGGCGTTGTCCAGAGCCTCCTGGGCGGTTTTCAGCTCCTGGCTCTCGATGTCGCCCAGAACGAACAGCAGGTCGCCCACCTCCACCCTGTCGCCTACCTTGACGCACACCGAGCGGACCTCCCGGGTCTGGTTGATGTTGACCTCGTAGCTCTCGTTGGCGGCTACGGTGCCGCTGCCGCGAATCTTGGCGTTGATGGTCCCGGAGGTTGCCATCTGGGTCGCCACCTCCGGCAGCGAGCGGTTCATGATGGTCTGAGAAAAGAAAGTCAGCAGCAGCAGCACCACCAGGAAGATGATGGCGATGGTCTTGATAAGCTCTCTCTTCTTGGATTTTTCCTTGACTTCCATTATACATTCGTCCTTTCGCTTAACAGGGGGATCAACCTTGCGGCGCGCGGCCCCCGCGGGGTCCGCCGCATCCGGCGGCCCGCTCAGAAGAAATACTAACGCTTAACCCTTTACGGAGCCCTGATGGGCGATGCCCTCCACCAGATAGTCCTCGCCGTGGAGGAACAGCAGCAGGCTGGGCACCATATAGATGGTGGCGATGGCAAAGGCCAGCCCCACCTCGCTGGTGTTGATGGTGGAGAGGTAGACGCTCAGCGGCTGCTTCTCCGCGTCCGGCAGCAGGATGATGGGCTGCTCCACCATGTTCCAGTAGTCAATGAACACCAGGATGGCGATGGAGTACAGCGCGCTGCGGCACTGGGGCAGGCAGATGTCCTTGAAGATCTGCCACTCGCTGGACCCGTCCAGCTTCGCCGCCTCGATGAGGGACACCGGGATGCGGCGCATGGATTTGGTCAGCAGGAACACCGAGAACGGCGCAAAAGCGCCGGGCAGGATAATGGCCCACCGGGTGTTCAGCAGCCCCACCCAATCGCTGACCAGATAGTTGGGCACCAGGGTGACCTGGGTGGGCATGAGCATCAGGATCACATAGAAGAAAAACAGGAACGAGCGCACCTTCCCCCGCCACCGGGTGAAGCCGTAGGCCGTGATGGAGGCGATAACCAGCTGGAGCAGCACGATGGGAACCACCAGAATCACCGAGTTCCAGAATTTCAGCAGATAGTCCGGGCTGCGGAACAGCACGGAGACGTACTGGCTGAAGGTCACCTTGTCCGGGATGAACTTCAGGTTCACCGAGTCGGAGATGTAGGTCTTGCCGTCGCTCCCCGCCACGTTGGCGAACACCTTGCCGTAGTTGGCGCTGATCTCGCTCTGGGTCATGAAGGAGTTGGAGATGGTCAGCATGGTGGGCATCAGGAACGTCAGGGCGAAAAAGGCCGCCAGCACCGTCAGGGCGAACCGCCCGAAATAACGATTCTTTCTCATCGCCTAGCCCTCCACGTCCTTTCCAAAGATGTCCTCCACCTTGAACAGCAGCGCGATCAGCGCCACCATCACCAGCGCCATCAGCACCGCCGCCGAGGACATCTTCTGATAGTCCAGATTCTTGTTGAAGGTGTTGTTCATGAAGTGCTGCATCATATACAGCCCGTCGTATGGGTAGTCCCCCGTCAGCAGGTAGATCTCCCGGAACACCTTGAAGGAGTTGATGATGGACAAAATCGCCACGAACAGCACCGTGGGGGACAGGTACCGCAGCTTGATATTGAAGAACTTGTGGGCGGGGGAGGCCCCCTCCACGTCCGCCACCTCCAGCAGCTCCTTGGGGATGTTGTTCAGCGCCGCCATGAAGAGGATCATGTTGTACCCCAGGTTCTTCCACAGAAACAGAACCACGATCACAAGCAGGCAATAGGGGCCGTTGATCCAGTCGATGGGATCCACCCCGAATGCCCCCAGCACCGCGTTCAGAGTCCCACGGTAGTGGAACACCACCTGCCATATGAGCACCACCGACGCCACCGGCACCATCATGGGGCTGAGGAAGAAGGTGCGGAACAGGCTCTTGCAGGGGATGCGGCACTCCAGCATCAGCGCCAGCGTCAGGCTCAGCACAACGGCCAAGGGCACCGCCATGGCCGAAAACATGGCGGTGTTCTTGGCTGCGGTGCGGAAAGAGGCGTTGTTCAGGACATTGATGAAGTTGTCCAGGAACACGAATTCCGGATTCAGCGGCGAGCGGATGACGGAGTAGAACACCACCACCAGGAACGGCAGGATGAAAAACACCGCCACCCCCGTCACGCTGGGCGTCAGGAAGGCCACGGAGTGCATGACGTCCCTGACCCGACCGTTGCTCAGACGCCATGCCTCCTTTGCCCGGCCCTGACGGGCCGGGCCGGCCTTTCCGGCCTTCTTCGCTTTTCCCTTCTTTTCCTTAACGCTGTTCATTGATATACAGTGACACACGGTCCTGAATCTGAGCCGTGGTGTCGTCCAAATCCCGGTCGCCGGCGAAGTAGCTGCCGGACACGTCGCTGACGATCTCCATTACGCTCATGTCCGTACTGGACATGCGGTCCACCGCGTTGTAAAGGGCCATGATCTGGTCGTACTCCTCCTGCTTGGTGGCGTAGATGCTGATGTCCACGGTGCCCCAGCTCCAGCCGCTGTTGCTGGTCTCGATGGGGTTGCCGTTCTCGTCCAGGATCTGGTTGCCCTCCTCGTCGGTCTCATAGCCGGCGGGGGTCATGGACTTCTCGGCGTACCACTCGAAATCCGCCTTGTTGGTGGGGAAGTTGCCCATACCCCAGAAACCAACATCCTCGCTGTCCGAATCCGCGTACTTGGGCAGCAGGATCTCCCGCAGGAAGGTCCAGGCCCCGTCCTTGTCCTTGCAGGTGGAGGACATGGCCAGGCCGCTGTAGGTGGAGAAGACGCTGCCTACGCTGCCGTCCTCCATAGGGAAGCCGATGTAGCTGACGGAGCCGCCGAAGATGGCCTTGTGCATCTGGATGTCCTGGAAGTTGCTGACGGTCTCATGCATCAGCATCTGCCTGCCCTCGGCCACCCGGGTGGGCTCGTCGTCATAGTCCCCGTCGGCCGGCCAGTCGTACTCAGCGGGGAAGTTGTTGCAGAACTCCAGCATGGACTTGAATTCCGGGCTGTCGAAATGGCACTGGCCGTTGTCCCAGTCCAAGAAGCTGTCCAGGTTCATGGACACCACATAGGAGAGTATGTTGCTCTTGGTATCCGACTCTGAGAAGATGGCGCAGCCCTCGGGCATAGTGGCCAGAGCCGCCTTCAGGTCCTCCAGCGTCCAGCTCATCCGGTCGCCCACCACGCTGGTGGCCCCGGCGATGGTACTGATGGCGAACTCATCAAAAATCTGGAAGAGCTTGCCGTCCTGCTCGGCGGCGTTGAACACCCGCTCCATCAGCTGGTCCCGGCCCAGGTCGGGGTCCTTGTCGATATAGGGCCACAGATCCTCCAGGAAGCCCCTCGCGCCGTACTGGCGGATGGGCAGGTTGCTGACGCTGATGATATCCGGCACGGTCCCGGCGACGATTTCCGTGTTCAGCTTCTGGATGCCGGCCTGATAGTCGTCGTCGGTGTTGAACTCGGAGTAATCCGTCACCTCAATGCGGTAGTTGGGGTTGGTGCGGTTGAAGTTGACGATCCGGTTGCGCTCATCCTGGCCCAGGTACATGGCGGCGTAGGTGAGGGTGGTCTTCTCCGGCAGGGTGGAGCGGTCGGTGGGGGTCAGCACCGCCAGGGTCTCGTCGGACCCAGACAGGCCGGAGCCCCAGGCCCGGGACATGACCACCAGCCGCCCGTCCTCCAGGAAGGAGAAAAACTCCAGGCTGTCCACCGCCATGTCGGCGTCAATCCAGCTCAGCAGGCGCACCTCCCGGTCCTCGCCCTCGGCGGCGCTGGCGTTGTAGCCGTAGAGGACCTCATTGCGCTGGTAGTAGAAGAGGTAGTCCCCCGCACCGGTGTAGAGCTCGTAGGCGCTGCTGGGCAGGTCGTAGCCCGTGCCCCAGTTCTCGGCGGACTTGTCGATGACCCGCAGCTGGCGGCTGATACTGCTGTTGGTCACGTCGTTGATGGTCAGCCGCGCGCCCACCGTCCCATCGGCCAGCAGCACCAGGGAGTCGCCCCACAGGCTCTCGTCCTCCAGGACGAACCTGACGTTCATGGACGGGTCCAGCACCACGATCTTCCCATCGGCGCCCACGTACAGGTCGCCGTCCTTGTCAAAGAGCAGGTAGTCGGAGTAGACGTATTCCACCCCCGCCTTCTCCGCCAGATCAGAGGTGTTCACCTGGGAGATGACATTGCCGGTGGAGTCCAGCTGCATCTGGTACTCGCTGTCTATACTGTCCAGCAGGTCGTACTCCCATATGTTGTCCTTCTCCGGGTCGAAGCCCTCCGGCAGGTCGTACTTCTGGGCGCTGATGCTCACGTTCACCCAGAGGGTGCCCTCCGCGCCGGCGCGGAGGTTGTCGGCGTAGCTGTAGGAAGAGTCGTATCCCTCCGGGGCAGGGGGGATCTGGAAGTTCTCCAGCTTCTCCGGCTCCCCGCCGTCCAAGGGCAGGCGGTAAATCTCATAGCGGGTGTCGCCCTCCTCCCCGGCCTCCCAGTCGGGGGAGATGCTGACCATGACGTAGACGCTCTGTCCATCGGTACAGCCGTTGCGGATATTGGCGTTCTTCCCCAGGTTCAGGTCCAGGTCGATGAACTCTGGCACGTACACCGTGCCGGAGAGCTGTGCTGTGTCCTCCTTCTGGCCGTCCCCGCTGCCGCAGGCCGCCAGGCCCAGGACCAGGCACAGGCTCAGCAACAGCGCCGTCAGGCGCTTGTGAAATGTTTTCATAGGATGATTCCTCCTTATTCCTGTATACTCCTCGTTGGAAGCTATCCTATATTCTACAGGTGGTTTGCATCAAAGTTGTATCCAACTGCCGTCACAGTTGTTTTTTTTGCCGTCCAAATGGTGAATTTTTCTTGAACATTTTTTTAACGGCTCGTTACTTGAGCTCGTTGACGTAGAGGTTCACCCGGTTCTGGATCTGGCTGGCGGTGTCGTCCAGATTCCGGTCCCCGGCAAAGTAGCTGCCCACCGCGTCGCTGACGATGTCGTAGATGTTCTGATCGTAGCGGTACATGGCGGTGATGGAGTTGTACAGGTCCATGAACTGGTCCACCTCCTCCTGGGTGGGCAGGTGGAACTCGATCATAGTATTCTCATCGATCCAAAAGCCGCCCTGGTCCACAACCATAGGCTCGCCGTTTTCATCCAGTTCAGGCTCGCCGTTCTCGTCCAGGATATACTCCGGCGTCATGGCCTTCTCCATGGCGGCGTCGAAGTCCGCCTTGTTGATGGAGAAGCCGCTGTAGTCCCCTCCCTCCTCGTCCTGGGGCAGCAGGACCTGACGGACGAAGCTCCATGCGCTGTCCTTGTCCTTGCAGGTGGTGGAGATGGCGCAGCCGGTGGAACTGGAGAAGCTGCTGCCCACGCTGCCGTCCTCCATGGGGAAGCCGATATAGCTCAGGCCGTCGGGGAACAGGGCGTTGTACCGCCGGAGGGACCAGTCGAGGCTGCCGAGATATCCCTGGATGAGCATCTGCTTGCCGGTGATGATGCGGGTGTCGCTGTCCTCCCAGGTGTCCCAGTCCACGTTCTCATAGTTGAACTCAGAGGCGAAGGTATTGCAGAAGGCCAGCAGGGACTTGAAGGTATCGGTGTCAAAGTAGCACTTGCCGGTATCCCAGTCCACGAAATTCTCCAAATTCATGTTCAGGATGGAGTCGAGCATCCCGGTCTTGGTGTCCCCCTCGCCGAAGATGGAGCAGCCCTCGGGCATCTTCGCCAGCGCGTCCTGGAGATCCTGGAGTGTCCAGCTCATGCGGTCGCCCACGACGCTCTTCGCGCCGATGACCGTCTGTATGGTGAAGGAGGCAAAGACCTCGTATAGCTTGCCGCCCATCTGGTCGGCTTCCAGGGGCTTCACCATCAGCTTATCCCGGCCCAGTTCAGGGTCGTTGTCGATAAAGGGCCACAGGTCCTCCAGCACGCCCTTGGCGGCGTACTGCTTCAGGGGAATGCCGTCGGTGCAGAGGATGTCGGGCACCATACCGGCGACAATCTCCGTGTTCAGCTTCTGAAGGCCCGCGTTGGAGTCGGAGGCGGTGTTGTATTCGGAGTAGTCCTTCACCACGATCCGGTGGGTCTTGCTGGTCTTGTTGAAGTCGATGATCCTGCTCCGGTCACTGTAGTTCAGATACATGGTGGCGTAGGTCAGGGTTGTTTTCTCCGGAAGCTGGTCCCTGGGGGTAGCGGTCATGATGACCGCGCCGACTTCCAGGATGCTCTCCTCGCCGGTATCCTTCCACTCCCGGGTCAGTGCGGCCACCCGGCCGTCGGGCAGGAAGTAGAAGCTCTGGACGTTGTCAGAGTTAATATCCGCCTCAAGCCATGAGAAAAGCCGTTCCCCGGTCTCCGTGCCCTCCGGGGCGTCGGCCCGCCAGCCAAAGATGGCGCCGTTCAGCTCATAATAAAAGATGTAGTCCCCGCCGCCGGGATAGATGGAATAAGCGCTGCTGGGCAGCGCGTACTCCACACCCCAGTCCTGGTTCTCAAAGTCGATCATCTTGAGCCTATAGCTGCTGGTCTCAGCGCTCTCGTCGTAGTACCAGTAGTTGATGCAGGCTTTCCCGCTGCCCAGGGGCGTCACGGGGGCATAGCTGTCCTCGGGCAGCTCCAGGGTGAACTGGGTGTTCAGCTGGGAGTCCAGGACATACAGGGTGGTCTCGGCGGCGACATAAATATTGCCCTCTTCGCCGAAGGTCACGTCGCGGATGTAGTCCTCCTCCAGCTTCTCCGGAATGCTGGTGATTTCGATGGACTCCAGCTCTGTGCCGTCGGCGGAGATGTGGCGGCGGATGCTGGTGTTCATCTCCGAGAAGTCCTCGTCCTCATAATCGTCAACCGGCGCATCCACATCAATGGCTATGTCCGGTACTGCAACGGCAGACGTGGACGCCCCACGGGGCTCCGCCGCGAAGTCGCGGTCATAGCTGTAGTCCGGGGTTTCATTGGCCCGGCCCCAGACGTCGACCACCTCCATCACCCACAGTGTGCCGTCCCCGACGGCGCTGATGCTGTTGATATAGGCGCTGCCATCGTAGCCCTCCGGAACCGTGGGGGCGGTGTAGTTGGGCAGCTTCTCCGCCGTGCCTCCGGTCAGAGGGACCCGGTAGAGGTCGTAGCTGTATGTATACTCATAATAGGTCTCATCCGTGTCGGGGACCCTGCGCTCAATGCGCTCGTTGGTCTCGCCCACTATATAGATGTACTCCCCGTCGGCGCAGCCGCCGCTGACGTCGTCCAGCTTGATTCCCAGGTCCACGTATTGGGGGACATACACCGTGGCGGAGAGCTGCTGGGCGTCGTTGTCCTTGCCGCCGCAGCCCGCCAGCAGCCCCAGCGCCACGCACAGAGCCAGCAGCGCCGCAAGCCCCCTCCTCTTCATACGAACCATCGCAAACATTTCCTCCTTGTTCTTCTATGTTGTTCCAACCGGATTTGCCCGGCCTCCCGGCTGATTCATTATAAATAGACGCAGGCGGAGCGCGGGAAGTTCCCCGCCTGTCAATCTTATTTTACAGATACTTGCATCATTTTTGCATCATTGAGAAAACAATCCGGTAACAATTCCGGAACAGTTTGGAACAACTTGCGCAAAGACAGGGAATGGCCCCGGAGACCACAGTCTCCAGGGCCTTCATATGTGTGAGCAGCGGCGGGGTCAGACCTTCTTGTCCTCCGGGCCGGTGGAGGCGGCCTTCGCCTCGGGCTGGGTTCCGGTCTCGGGCTGCGCCGTCCGTCCGGCGGCCATCGTCCCGCCCACGGCTCCGGACAGCAGTGCGGTGATGTCCAGCCCCGTGGACTCCTTCACACCGTCGATGATCTGACTGGCGGAGGACATGACGTCCTTGACCAGCCGGGTGGAGTTGCCGTCGCCGTACATCACGATGCGGTCGGTCTGGGCCAGGGGCGCGGCGGCGTTCTTCACTACCTCGGGAAGAGCGGTGAGGTACATCTCCAATACGGACGCCTCGCCCATCTTCTTCTGGGCCTCCGCCTTCTTCTCAATGGCCTCCGCTTCCGCCAGGCCCTTGGCGCGGATGCCCTCCGCCTCCTGCTCCATGGCGAAGCGGGTGGCCTCCGCCTGGACCTTGGCGGCCTCCGCCTGCTTGGCGATGTCATACGCCTTGGCGTCCGCCTCCGCCAGGCCGCGGGCCTTTACGCCCTCGGCCTCCTGCTCGGCGGCGAAACGAAGGGCTTCGGCGTGGGCCTTGCGGGCCTCGGCCTCCTTGGTGGCCTCGTAGGCTTTGGCCTCGGCTTCCCGCTGGCGGCGGACCAGCTCGGCCTCGGCTTCCTTCTCCGCCTTGTACTTCATGGCGTCCGCCTGCTTGCGGACCTCCGCGTCCAGCTGGCGCTCCTTCAGGGCAATCTCCCGCTCCGCCAGCTCCGACTCCTTCTCCTTCCGGGCGATGTCAGCGCTGACGCGGGTGACCTCAATAGTCTTGCGCTGGGTCTCCTGCTGGATGGAGTAGGCGGCGTCGGCCTCGGCCTTCTTGGTGTCGGCCTTGACCTTCATCTCCGCCTGCTGGATGGACAGGGCCGCGTCCTGCTCGGCGATCATCTTTTCCGCCTGGACCTTCACGGCGTTGGCCTCCTGCTGGGCCTGGGAGGTGGCGATGGCGATGTCGCGCTGGGCGTTGGCCTTGGCGATCTGGGCGTTCTTGCGGATCTGCTCCACGTTG
>JAAWQM010000038.1 GCA_022800525.1 Oscillospiraceae bacterium | reverse complement strand
TAACGGTGTTCCATTCCAGATCAGCCGCATAGGAAAATTTCCTGCGGTAAGCGGACCAAAGCGCCTGCATCGCATGGCTGTTTTCTACTTCGGAAAACAAAAGCGGCGCACACCCATTCAGTTTTCCCCGTACTCCGCAAAACCTTACGGGCGCCACAGGCTTTTTACAGCGGTTTCAAGGAGGAAAACCCGTCCTGGACCGGGTAAAATGGAGCTTTCCATTTTTGACCGGATGTGGTATACTGTGAGATATTTAAGGGCGCGCAGTACGCGCCTTGCAGACGACAGAGAAGGAGGCCCGCCATGCCAGCAGATACCACGCCGATGATGCAGCAATACCTCGAAATCAAACAGCAGAATAAAGACGCCATCCTGTTCTTCCGCCTGGGAGACTTCTATGAAATGTTCAACGAGGACGCGGTGCTGGTCAGCCAGGAGCTGGACCTGACCCTGACCACCCGGGACCGGGGGAAACCCGAGGACGAGCGGACCCCCATGTGCGGCGTGCCCTACCACTCCTGCGACGGCTACATCTCCCGCCTGATCTCCAAGGGCTACAAGGTCGCCATCTGCGAGCAGACGGAGGACCCCGCCGCCGCCAAGGGGCTGGTGAAGCGGGACATCATCCGGGTGGTCACCCCCGGCACGGTGGACGCCGCCATGCTGGAGGGCAGCCAGGCCAACTACATCTGCGGAATCTACATGGACGCGGACCACGCCGGCCTCTGCTTCTGCGATATCACCACCGGAAAGACCCACGCCACCGCCTTCGCCGGTCCGGAGCGTCTGGACCACGTGTGCAACGAGCTGGGCCGGTTCTCCCCCTCAGAGGCCATCCTCAACGGCGGGGCTTTCAGTGAAGCCCGCCTGACCCAGCTGCTGAAGGAAAAATTCGCCTGCCGGGTGGAGCAGGGGGGCGCGGCCCGCTTCCGGCTGGAAGACGCGCAGCGCCGGGTGGAGCGCCAGTACGGCAAGGAGGCCGCGGGGAACCTCCCCCAGTCGAACCCCGCCGCCGTCATGGCCCTGGGGGGGCTGCTGGATTACCTCTACGAGACCCAGAAGACCGACCTGAGCCATATCAACGACCTGGAATATTATGAGCAGGGCCGGTTCATGGAGCTGGACCTGAACACCCGCAGGAACCTGGAGCTGACCGCCGCCCTGCGGGACAAGAGCAAGCGGGGGAGCCTGCTGTGGGTGCTGGACAAGACAAAAACCGCCATGGGCGGACGCCTGCTGCGCTCCTGGCTGGAGCGGCCCCTGCTGAACGTGGCCGCCATCAACCGGCGGCTGGGGGCTGTGGAAGCTCTGGTGAAGGACTCCATGGGCCGGGACGAGCTGATTCTGACTCTGGGAGGCGTCAACGACATGGAGCGGCTTATCGGGCGCATTGTCTACGGCAGCGCCGGAGGCCGGGATATGGCCAGCCTGCGCGCCTCGCTGGAGCGCCTGCCGGAGCTGAAGGACAAACTCTCCGGCTTTCCCGGCGGACGGCTGGGGGAGCTGGCGGCCAGCCTGGACGTTTTGCAGGACGTATATGGGCTGCTGTGCCGCGCCATTGTGGACGACCCGCCCTTCTCCGTAAGAGAGGGCGGCTTCATCCGCCCTGGCTACGACGGGGAGGTGGACCGCCTCCACGGTATCCTCAGCGGCGGCAAGGGCTTCATTGCCGAGGTGGAGGCCCGGGAGAAGGAGAAGACCGGCATCAAGAGCCTGAAGGTAGGCTACAACAAGGTCTTCGGTTACTACATAGAGGTCAGCAAGAGCTACTACGAGCTGGTCCCGGCGGAGTACATCCGCAAGCAGACCCTTGCCAACTGCGAGCGGTACATTACCCAGGAGCTCAAGGAGCTGGAGGCCACGGTGCTGACCGCCAAGGACCGGGTGACGGCCCTGGAGTTCGAGCTGTTCGTCCGGCTCCGGCAGCAGATCGGCGGCGAGATGGGCCGGGTCCAGGCCGCCGCCGCGCTGGTGGGCGAGCTGGACGCGCTGTGCTCCCTGGCCGCCGCCGCGGCGAAGAACGGCTACTGCCGTCCGGAGGTGGACGAGAGCGGCGTGATCGAGATTCACGACGGGCGGCACCCGGTGGTGGAGCGGGTGCTGAAAAGCGCCCTGTTTGTGCCCAACGACACCTACATGGGCCAGCAGGAGAACCGGGTATCCATCATCACCGGCCCCAACATGGCAGGCAAGTCCACCTACATGCGGCAGGTGGCTCTGATTACATTGATGGCGCAGATCGGATCCTTTGTGCCTGCGCGGGCGGCGCGGATCGGGATTGTGGACCGCATCTTTACCCGCATCGGGGCCAGCGACGATCTGGCGGCGGGACAGTCCACCTTTATGGTGGAGATGACGGAGGTATCGGACATCCTCCAGCACGCCACCAGGAACAGTCTGCTGATTCTGGACGAAATCGGCCGGGGGACCAGCACCTTCGACGGCATGAGCATCGCCCAGGCGGTGCTGGAGCACTGCGCCGACAGGAAGAAGCTGGGCGCCAGGACGCTCTTCGCCACCCACTACCACGAGCTGACCGGGCTGGAGGAAACCCTGCCCGGCGTGACCAATTACAACATCGCCATCAAGAGCCGGGGAGATACCATCGTCTTTCTGCGGAAGATCGTCCCCGGCGGGGCGGACCGGAGCTACGGCATCGAGGTGGCGAAGCTGGCGGGACTGCCGGAGACGGTGCTGAAAAAGGCGCGGGTCATCCTGAAGGACCTGGAGAGCCAGTCCGGGAAGACGCCGCCCCTGCTGGCCGCGCCCAGGGAGGAGCAGGTGAGCCTGGACGCCCTGGGCGAGGCGGAAGTCATCGACCGCCTGCGCCGGATACAGCCGGACACCCTCACGCCCATTGAGGCCATGGGGCTGCTGTATGAGCTGAAGCAGATGCTACGGTAAATCTGAGGAAGGGAGGTCCGGCAATGGCACAGCGAAGCGCGGGAGCTGCAGGGCTTTCCGGACGCGAGAAGATTCTGGGCGGCGTTCTGCTGGCGGGCTATCTGGCGGTTTTTCCGCTGTTTGCAAGCCGCGTGTTCGATTCAGCGGAGTTTTTGCTGGGAATCACGCTGGAGAGAGCCACGCGGGACGCTGTTTATTACTATGCGCTGTCTGCGCTGACGCTGGTGGTCTTTGGGGGGTTCTGGAGGAGGTCGGCGCGGGCGGCGTTTGCCAGTCCGGGAAGGACCCTCTCCTCCCTGGGATTGGGGCTGGTGGCGTTCTGTGGACTGAACGAGCTGTTCACGAAGCTGTTGAGCCTGCTGCCGGGGCAGCTGGCGAATCTGAATGACGCGGCGGTCTCCGCCCGGCTGGGCGCTTCGCCGGGAAGCACTATTTTCATCGTGGTTTTTCTGGCCCCCGTGGTGGAGGAGACGCTTTTCCGCGGGTATTTGTTCGGCGTCCTGCGGGAGTACAGCCGGGTGGGGGCTTATGTTTTTTCCTGCCTGCTGTGGGCGCTGGCCCATGTGTGGCAGTACGCGGCGGGGGACTGGACCTATCTGCTGACGGCGGTACAGTATATCGCGCCGGGGCTGGTGATGGCCTGGACCTGCGAGCGGGCGGGGAGCCTGTGGGGAAGCGTTCTGCTCCACGGGACCGTTAACGCTCTGGCGGTGTGGAGCGTCTTATAGATTCTATCCAGTCTCTATTGAGGTGGAACGATGCGTTGTACTGCCAAAATATTTCAGCATATCAGAAACCACCTACCAGTCCTGTTCCCAGGATGTTTTGCAAATGGGATTTGATAAGGCGGAAATTGCTGCATATAAGTAATATGTCTTGGTAATATGCAGTAAAGAAGAAAAACCATGAAACCCTGGTTCACCATTGACAAGATCGACAGCGAGACTTATATCCTCAGCGAGTACCGCCACTGGGAGGAAACCCACTGCTACCTGCTGTGCGGGAGCGGGGGTATCTGTTTACCGGGGATCTGGTTTACAAGGACGTGCTGTTCGCCTACTGTCCGTCCACGGACCCGGAGGCTTATCCGGAATCCATGGAGCGTGTGGCGGCCCTTCCGGCAGAGCGGGTCTTTCCGGCGCACCACAGCCTGGATACGCAGCCGGAGCTCCTGGTCAGAATTCGGGACGCGTTCCGGAATCTGAAGGCGGAGGGTAAGCTCCATCATGGCGGCGGACAGTTCGACTGTGGAGATTTTGGTATCTGGATATCATCACGCCTTGACATTGTACATAATTATGTTAAAATAATGTACAAATCAAGAGAGGGGGCTTATTATGCCGCAGATCAGACCGATAACTGATTTGAGAAACACCACAGAAATCTCAGAGCTTTGTCATGCCAGGAAGGAGCCGGTCTTTATCACAAAGAACGGATATGGCGATCTGGTCGTCATGAGCATGGAGACCTATGAGGCCCTGACAGCGGGGCGTCCAGCGGAGAAGCAGGGAGGAATGCGCCTTCTGACGGAAAAGGACGCTGTCTGGGCGGGGATGCTGGCGGACGTTTTGACACAGCACAATATTCCCTTTGCGAAGGAGAGCTCCATAGGGGCCGGGATGGCGCTCCGCGCGGGCTCTCTGCTGGAGACCATCCGGTTCTTTGTTCCGGCATCCCATCTTGCGGCGGCGAAGGAGATCGTTGACGAGCTGTTCGCGGGGGAGCAGGAGAACGAGGAGACGTAGCCTATGAAATTCGGCATATTCAATTTGTGGTGCGCGGGAATCCTGGGACTGATCCTGGTCCCGAATCTTCTCTACGCTATCCGGCGCAGGGAAGGCGGCATCTCCAGCGGAAGCCGCGCCGTCAACGCCCTGGAGCAGATCGGCCGGTTCGGGTGTATGGTCTTTATGGTGGTCCCCCTGGGCGTGAGAGGCGGAGAGTTCGGATTTTACTCCCCGGAAGAGCTGGTCATCTGGGGGTTCGGGACGCTCCTCCTGCTGGCGGCGTATTATGTATGCTGGACGTTCTTTGCCAGAAGACCGGGACGGCGGCTGGCTCTGGCCCTGGCGCTGATTCCCTGCGGAATCTTCCTGCTGTCCGCCGTACTGCTGCGCCACTGGGTCCTGGCCGTCTTTACCGGGATTTTCACCGGGGCCCACCTATACATCGTCCGGCATGGCGGACCGCAGGTCTAGCGCCGCCCATTTGCGGACGCAGGACGTCATTCGGCCTATGGCCGAATGACCGCCCAGGAAAGGAGGGGCTTTCATGCCTCATATCCAACAACTGTCCCCACACGTCGCGGACCTGATCGCCGCAGGCGAAGTGGTGGAGCGTCCCGCCAGCGTGGTCAAGGAGCTGGTGGAAAATTCCATCGACGCGGGCGCCACCGCCGTGGTGGTGGAAATACAGCGGGGCGGGATGTCGCTGATCCGCGTGACCGACAACGGCTGCGGCATCGCGGCAGCGGAGCTGCCCACCGCGTTCCTCCGCCACGCCACCAGCAAGCTGCGCAGGGCGGACGATCTGGCCGCCATCGGCACCCTGGGGTTCCGGGGCGAGGCGCTGGCCGCCATCTCCGCCGTCAGCCGGGTGGACGTGCTCACCCGCCAGCGGGAGAGCTCCCTGGGCGCGTCCCTCCACCTGGAGGGGGGCGTGCCGGAGGCGGTGGAGGACGCGGGCTGTCCGGAGGGCACCACCTTTGTGGTGAGGGAACTGTTCTACAATACCCCCGCGCGGCTGAAATTCATGAAAACTGACAGCGCGGAAGCCTCCGCCGTGGGCGCTATGCTGGGACAGATCGCTCTTGGCCGCCCGGAGATCTCCATCCGCTATCTGCGGGACGGCAGGGAGGAGCTGCACACCCCTGGGGACGGAAAGCTTCTGTCCGCCATCTATGCCGCCAGGGGACGGGACTTCGCCATGCGGCTGATACCGGTGGAGGGCGGCGGCGAGGGGATTTCCGTGCGGGGATTCGTTACCGAGCCTCTGGCGGGGCGGGGGACGCGGGCCGCGCAGACCTTCTTCTGCTGCGGGCGAATGATCAAGTCCTCCATGCTCACCTCCGCGCTGGAGGAAGCCTACGCCAACCGGCTGATGAAAGGGAAATTCCCTGGCTGTGTGCTGCATATCGACCTGCCGCTCCATCAGGTGGACGTGAACGTCCACCCTGCCAAGACAGTGGTGAAATTTGTCAATGAGCGGGCCGTGTTCTCCGCCATTCATCACACGGTAAAGGACGCTATCGACGCCGCCGGAGCGGCGGAACTGCCGGCGGCCAAGCCTGTAGCGGCGGTCACGCCTGGCCAGTCCTGGACCGCCCAGGCCGCGCCTGCGCCAAAGAAGGATTTTTACCAAACTATGGACGCAAAAGCCTTCCGGGAGAAGGCGGCGGGTCTGTCTGCGGTCAAGCCTGCGGCATCTGGGTCCAGCAGCCCGGAAATGGGCGGACGGCTGACCTTTCAGGACGCCCGTCAGCCAGGACTGCGAAAAAGGGAGGAGCCTGCGTTTATCCCGCCTGCCGGACAGTTTACCGTCCATACCTTTGAGTCTAAAGCGGAGGAGCCTGCGCCTGTGACGGAGCATCCCCGCCCCGCACCCGCGCAGGAGGCGGAGGTCCCGGAGCAGACCTCCTTTGAGAGCGCCCCTGCGCCCTGGAGGTTTGCCGGGGAGGTTCTGCGGACGTATATCATTGCTGAGGATGGGGCGAATGTCTGGCTGATTGACAAGCACGCCGCCCATGAGCGGATCAATTTTGACCGGATGAAGGCCAGCGCCGAGCCGGTCATGCGCCAGCAGCTTCTGGCGTCCATGGCGGTGGAGCTGCCCGGAGAGCAGTATGCCGTTTTGCTGGAGAATCTGCCGTTGCTGGCGGAATTCGGGTTTGAGGCGGAGGATTTCGGGGAAGGGTGCCTGATGGTACGGGCCATACCGGCAGACCTGAATCCCGGGCTGGCCCGGGAGACGCTGGAGGAGCTGGCGGACAAGCTGCTCAGCGGCGGCGGGGCGGATCCTGCCGCCGCACGGGACGTAATGCTGCATACGATGGCCTGCAAGGCGTCAATCAAGGGCGGCTGGGAGAGCGACCCGGCGGAACTGAGGGCGCTTATTGACAAGGTCCAGAGCGGAGAAGTGCAGTTTTGCCCCCACGGCAGGCCCGTGAAGGTGAGGCTGAGTAAATATGAGATTGAAAAAATGTTTAAGAGGGCGTGAGGCTTATTGACATGCCTGCACATTCACGTTAACACATTACCGGCAGTGCGGTTCTGCCCTATAGAAGCGGGCGGATAATATGTTTCGTCTCATAACATCGTTCACACCTGCCAAACAATTATTCTCAAATATAAGTTCTGAAATATGCGGAAACAAAGCGTTTTTTATCACTTTCCGGCAGGAGTATCAAGGGTAAAGGGAACAACTGCGCTGCCCTTGACACCCCTACCAGAAAGTGAGCCGCAATCATCAATGCGGCACATAATACCCGCCCCTACAGGGATTGTGCGATAGCAGAGCCTGCTGCGGACGGCGCGCCCTGCGGAAGGGTTCAGCCACCGCGGCAGTCCTGGCGATGGTTAAAAGCCTGGGGCCGTCATTGGCCTGCGGCCAGCGACCAGCCTCCGATAGAACAAGTGGGCAGCCGCAGAAGTCCGGCGCACCAACGAAGGCACCAAGCTAGAGCAGGCCAGGGTATCGCCGGAGGGAAACAAACCCTTAACATTCAGGGGATTCTCAAGGGGGCGGCCCCCCTTGAGGGCACTTTTGTTACTTTTCCTGCAAGGGAAAAGTAAGCCCCCGTCCCGCCCCCGCAGGGCGAAATAACAGTCCCGCCTCCGGCGGGAGGCGAAGAAAGGACCACCCATGAAGCTGATTACCATTGCAGGCCCCACCGCCAGCGGCAAAACCAGATTAGGCATCCTGCTGGCCAGGCAGTACAACGGCGAGGTGGTCAGCATCGACTCCATGCAGATTTATAAGGGGATGACCATTGGCACCGCCGCGCCCACGGCGGCGGAGACCGGCGGCGTCCCCCACCACATGGTGGGCATCGCCGACCCGGCGGAGAACTGGTCAGCGGCCCGGTTCGTCCAGGCGGCGGACGGCTGCATCCAGGACATCCTGGCCCGGGGCCGGCGGCCCGTCCTGGTGGGCGGCACGGGCCTCTACCTGGACGCGGTGCTGGCGGGGCGGACCTTCGCCTCCGGCAGCGCGGGGGGCGCGGCGCGGGCAAAGCTGAACCGCCAGCTTGCGGAGGAGGGCATCGGCCCCCTTCTGGAGGAGCTGGGCCGGGTGGACCCGGCGTCCGCCGCCCGCCTCCATCCCGCCGACACCAAGCGCATCCTCCGGGCTCTGGAGGTCTGGCGGGAGACCGGCAGGACCATCTCCCAGCACAACGCCGAGACCCAGTCCCTGCCGCCAAAATATGAATCCGTCAAAATCGGCCTGGCCTTCCGGGACCGGGAGGCCATGAAGGCCCTCATCGACCGGCGGGTGGACGCCATGCTGGCGGACGGCCTCCTGGAGGAGGTCCGGGCCCTGGCGGAGCGGGACCTGCCGGAGGGCGCGACGGCCTTACAGGCCATCGGCTACAAGGAGCTGCTCCCCGCCCTGCGGGGGGAGGTCTCCCTGGAAGCGGCGGCGGCGGAGATCAAGCTGCGCTCCCGGCAGTACGCCAAGCGGCAGCTCACCTGGCTGCGGCGGGACCCGGACATTCACTGGCTCCTCTGGGAAAAAAAGAGGGATTTTGCCGCCGCATGCCAAAAAGCGACAGAAATCCTCATGGGGGAAGGGATACAATAGAGCCGAGATGGACAAGCAGGCAAGCCGATGGTCGCCCCTGGACCAAAGACTGAATCATGTCCCCTCTCAAATAAATAAAAAAGAGGTAACGACAATGAGCAAATCACCCAATCTCCAGGATGTATTTCTGGCATCTGCGCGGCGCACCGAGACACCGGTCACCATGTTCCTGATGAACGGCTTCCAGATGCGGGGCGTCATCACCGGCTTCGACTCCTTCACTGTGGTGCTCACCGCCGAGGGCAAGCAGAACATGATCTACAAGCACGCCATTTCCACCATCAGTCCGGCCAAGGGCCTGGATCTCAGCGACTGGGAGGACACGCTGTAGTCAGAGCGCATGACCGCGCCGTCCGGCCTGCGCTGCGCCGGTAACCGCTCCATGCCTGCGTGTGCGGATCTGTTCCGCCTCCACAGGCCGCCATCCCCCTGAAAGAGAGATACATAATGAAAAACAGCACCCTGGCCATGCGCCTGATGATGGCCGCCATCTTTCTGACGGTCCTGCTCTACTTCGGCCTGAGCCTCGCCGCCTACTTCAACGATCCCTATATGACCACCGTGGCCTACGCCTACACCGGCGAGGACGCGGTGACGGTCTCCGGCTATGTGGTCCGGGAGGAAGAGGTCCTGGCGGGCGGCGGCGAGTTGGTCTACTCCTCCCGGCGGGAGGGTGAGCGGATCGCCGCAGGCGGCACCGTGGCCCAGATTTACTCCAGCACCCAGGCCCTCTCCGACGCCAACCGCCTGCGGGAGCTGACCAGCCAGCTGGAGCAGCTCAGCTACGCCCGCTCCCTCACCGAGGGCACCCAAACCGCCGCCCGGCTGGACGAGGAGATCTCCAGGGCCCTCGTCAGCTTCCACAGCGCCCTGTCTACCGGCAGCCTTGACTCCGTCGCCAACAGCGGCGAGAGCCTGCGCACCGCCGTGCTCAAGCGGAGCTACGCCTATTCCGGCACCGGTTCCGTGGACGCCGTCATCGCCTCCCTCCAGGACGAGATCTCCCGTCTGGCCGCCTCCACAGAGGCGGCCGCCACCCGCATCACTGCCCCCAGGGCGGGGATGTTCTCCGGACTGGTGGACGGCTATGAGGCAGTACTGGACATGCGGAACATCCTGGAGATGAGCCCCGCCAAGTACCGGGCCATCCAGCCCGCCGCCGGCGCTGCCGGCGTGGGCAGAATGATCTACGGCAGCAGCTGGGCCTATATGACCCTCATGCGCAGCGAGGACGCGAAGCGGCTGGCGGTGGGGGACTCCGTCACCCTGCGCTTTCAGACGGGCCTGAATCAGGACATGACCGTCCGTACGGCCTATATCAGCGAGGACGAGGGCGGCTGGCGGGTGGCGGTGTTCACCTCCCAGAAGAATCTGAACCTGACCACCCTCCTGCGCCGCCAGAACACCCAGATCATTTTCAAGAGCTATGACGGCGTGCGGGTCCCCCGCAGCGCGGTCCGCGTGGCGGACCAGCCGGTTATGGATGAGGACGGCCAGCCGCTGCTGACCGCTGGCGGCCAGCCCAAGACCCAGAGCGTGACCTGCGTCTACTGCCTGTGGGGTAACATCGCCCGGCTCAAGCCGGTGAAGGTGCTGTGGCAGGAGGAGGAATACATCCTGGTGGCCCCGGACACGGATGCTCTGTCGGCGTTCTCGTCGGAGCTGGCCCGGGAGAGCCGCCGCCTGCGGGCGGGGGACCAGGTAATCACCGCGGCAGCGGATATTTATGATGGGATGGTGGTTCAATGACAACGAGTATCGCGGAGAACATTCAGGCGGTCCGGGAGCGGATGGCCCAGGCGGCCCGGAGGGCCGGACGGGACCCGGACCAGGTGCTGCTGGTAGGGGCCAGCAAAATGAACGGCGCGGAGGCCTGCCGGGCCGCCATTGCCGCCGGTATCGACGCCCTGGGCGAGAACCGGGTCCAGGAGATGACCGGGAAGCTGGCGGAGCGCGCCTACGACGGCGCGCCCCTCCATTTCATCGGCCACCTCCAGCGCAACAAGGTGCGGCAGGTGGTGGGCAGGGTGTCGCTGATCCAGTCCGCAGGCTCCCTGGCGCTGCTGGAGGAGATCGACAGGCAGGCGGAGAAGCTGGCGCTGGTTCAGGACGTGCTGCTGGAGGTAAACGTGGGCGGAGAGGAGAGCAAAAGCGGTTTTCCCCCCGGCGAGCTTGCTCCGGCAGCGGAGAAGGCGCGGACGTTCTCCCATGTCCGTGTCCTGGGCCTGATGACGATTCCGCCCATCCAGCAGGAAATCCATGGAAATTTCTCCTATTTTGAAAAAGTTGCCCGTATGTATGTTGACATCAACCGAAATTTGTATGATAATAGCTTTAAATTTCTGTCGATGGGAATGAGCGACGATTTTGAGGACGCCATCGCTGCCGGGGCTACCATGGTTCGGGTGGGTTCCGCTATTTTCGGGCACAGACAGTACTAATTTGGGAGGTTTCCACCATGAGTATTTTTGACAATATCAAGCGGATGATGAGTCCGATCAGCGATGAGGATGACGATTTTGATGAGATGTTCGACGACCAGGACTCGCCTTTCCTGGACGAACGCCGCAGCTCCAGCCGGGACGCGATCGACAGCCGCCGGGGCAAGGTGGTCAACATCCACGCCACCACCCAGCTGAAGGTAGTGCTGGTCAAGCCGGAGCGTTTCGAGGCCGCCAGCGAGATCGCCGACCACCTCAAGGAAAAACGCACCGTGGTGGTAAACCTGGAGTCCACCCATAAGGATATCGCCCGGCGGCTGATTGATTTCCTGTCCGGCGTGGCCTACGCCGGGGAGGGGAAGATCAAAAAGGTGGCCGCCAATACCTACATTATCACTCCCTACTCTGTTGATATTCAGGGCGATCTGATCGACGAGCTGGAGAGCAACGGAATGTATTTTTAGAAGCTGGATTCATTGACAGCGTTCAGCGCCTGTGAATACGGCTTCTTCAGGTCAAGCCAAATTGAACATACCACCGAGAGGGAGGAACATTTACCATGATGACCCCGCAGGAAGTCGCAAATTGCACGTTCGCGAAGTCGGTGATGGGAGGCTACAACATGGCCTCTGTGGACGATTTCCTGGACAAGCTGACGGAGGACTACTCCGCCCTCTATAAGGAAAACGCCGCTCTGAAGGCGAAGCTGAAGGTCACGGTGGACAAGATGGCCGAGTACCGGGAGTCGGAGGACGCCATCCGCTCCACCCTGCTGGCCGCCCAGAAGATGTCCACCGCCATGCTCAGCGACGCGGAGAAGCAGCGGGACACGCTCATCGAGGACGGCACCTGCACCGCCAAGGCCCGTCTTGCCGAGCTGGAGGCGCAGATCGCCGAGGAGGAGTTCCGTCTGGAGACGGTCCGCGCCCAGGTGGACGAGCAGCTTGCGCTGGAGCGCAAGCGCCTGGAGCTGGGGCAGAACGTTTTGCGCCAGTTCATCCGGGATGTGAAGGCGGTCTGCAACGAGGAGCTGGCCCAGCTGGAGCTTCTGCCGGATCTGCCGGTGGAGGACCCCGCGCTGCCCGCTTCCGCCGCGCCTGCCGCCGCAGCCGTCCCGCTTCCGGCGGAGGAGGCCCCGCAGCCGGAAGCCCATTCCGCCCAGGAGGACGAGGCGGTTGCCGCTTCCGCTGAGGCGGAGATCGTCCAGCGCAATCTCAACCGAATCCTCAGCTCCTTCAAGAAGGAGGAGGTTCTTGAGGAGACGGCTGCCGCGCCGGCGGAGGATCCCTTTGCCCAGCCGGAGGAACCCAGCGAGGACATCGAGGCCACCCGCGTGCTGAATCTGGACGACCTCCAGTTTGGCAGCAATTACAAGCGGGAGCGATAACAGCATCAGTGAAGTCTGCGGTCACAGCCGCGGCTGCGCGGGCATCCGGCCGGCGCGGCCGCCGGCTGCGGCTACAGGCTTCTGTTGTTTTTAGAGAGAAAGGACGAGCTGAATATGCCGGGAAAAACCATTATCGCGCTGCTCTATGACTTTGACAAGACCCTGTGTGCCCAGGACATGCAGAACTACGCCTTTATCCCCAGCCTGGGCCTCGCCCCAGGAGACTTCTGGAAAATCGCCAACGACTTTGGCCGCCAGGAGAAAATGGACGGCGTATTGGCCTATATGTATACCATGCTCCAGGAGGCGGAGCGGCGGGGCCTGTCCCTGACGCGCCAGAGTCTGAACCGCTGCGGGCGCAGCATCTCCTTTTTTCCCGGCGTCACGGATTGGTTTGAGCGCATTGACCGCTGCGGCGAGCTGCTGAACGTCCAGGTGGAGCATTACGTCATCTCCTCCGGCCTGCGGGAGATCATCGACGGCAGCGCCATCGCCGGGGCGTTCAAGGAGATCTACGCCAGCGAGTTCTACTATAACGGGGAGGGCCGTCCCGTGTGGCCTCGGCTGGCGGTGAACTTTACCGCCAAGACCCAGTTCGTCTACCGGATCAACAAGGGAGTACTGGACGTCTCCGACGACAAGACCCTCAACGACTCCATGCCCGACGACAGCAAGCGGGTGCCCTTCACCAGCATGATCTACCTGGGGGACGGCCTCAGCGATGTGCCCTGCATGAAGATGATGCGGGCCTATGGCGGGCAGGCCATCGCGGTGTACCAGGCGGTGAATAGGCGGGGCGTGGAGAACCTGCTGCGGCAGGGGAGGGTGGACTTCATCTACCCCGCCGACTACCGGGAGGGTACGGAGCTGGAGGTCACGGTGAAGAATATCATCCGCAAGATGGCGGTAAGCCATCAACTCAGTGAGGAAAACATCCGCCAGCTGCGGACAATTCAGCGCGCCTGACCGTCTGCGGGAACTTTTTTGAAAATTTTTTCCCGCGGCTGTTGACAAAGACCGGGAACGCGGAGTATACTGTCCACAGCAGAAATACCTAAAATCAAAATATGTGTTTATAAGGAGGACAATTATGCCACAGTTCATGGACGCGCTGGTCAAACCCGTGGCGGGGCCCGGTCTGGAGCTCCGTCAGGTGCCTGTGCCGGAGCCGGGCGCGGGGCAGGTGCTCATCAAGATCCACAAGACCGCCATCTGCGGGACGGACGTACATATCTACAACTGGGACCCCTGGGCCCAGGAGCACATCAAACCGCCTATGGTCATTGGTCACGAGTATGTGGGCGAGGTGGCTGCGCTGGGCGCGGGTGTTACGGGCCTGCACGTGGGCCAGCGGGTCAGCGGCGAGGGACACATCACCTGCGGCCGCTGCCGCAACTGCCACACCGGAAATATCCAGTGGTGCAAGGATACCAAGGGCGTGGGCGTGGACCGGGACGGCGCGTTTGCGGAGTATGTGTGCATTCCGGAGAGCAATGTAATCATTATCGACGAGAGCCTTCCGGAGGACGTGGTGGCGTTCTTTGATGCCTTCGGCAACGCCACCCATACGGCGCTGATGTGGAATCTGGTGGGCGAGGACGTGCTGATTACCGGCGCGGGACCCATTGGGGTCATCGCGGTGGGCGTGTGCAAGTACGCCGGGGCGCGGCGCGTAGTCATTACGGATGTAAACGACTACCGGCTGGATCTGGCCCGGAAGATGGGCGCGGACGCAGCGGTGAACATCCAGCGGGAGGATCTGACCCAGGTCATGCACAAGCAGGGACTGGTGGAAGGGTTCGATATCGGCCTGGAGATGAGCGGCAACGGCGCGGGCCTGCAGCAGATGATTTCCGTCATGAGAAACGGCGGTAAGATCAGTCTGCTGGGTATTTCCAACAAGCCGGTGCCGATGGATATGAACGCGGTCATCATGAAGGGTTTGACCATGCAGGGCATTTATGGCCGGAAGATGGACAACTGGCACCAGATGAGCTATATGGTCCAGGGCGGGCTGGACCTGACCCCGGTTATCACGCACCGGTTCCATTATACCCAGTTTGAGGAGGGGTTCGCCGCTATGAACAGCGGAAAATCCGGGAAGGTAATTCTGGACTGGTCGAAGTGAGCTGCGGGCCATATGGCGCATTACCGGCAGCGCAGTTCTGGACTGTAGAAGCGGGCTGCCGAGGGCGGCGGTCCCTACGGGTGCATCGCTGTTGGCGCGGTTCAGCCCTTTGGATTGCGGGCGGATGATATCCGCCCCTACGCAGATGCATCGTACAGAAAGCATCCCGCGGCAGAACGCCCCGCCGGGCGGTCATTGTGCCTGCGGCCCAACAACCGGCCCGGCAGCGCCGCTATCGCGTCACTGCCCAGATGGCTCTGTCCCTTTAACAGGGCGTCAGCCGGAGTTGGAATATTACCAAGTTCTAAGATCAGATACCCGAAGGACCTCTTGTTCACGGGGCGCCGCAGCTCTTCATCTGCAGGCGTGTCCGAAAGTCCCCCGCCGAGGTCATGCCGGAGGCATCACCGAGAAGGGAGTCCAGAACCGTAGGTTCTGGTGTGTTTTTGGTTACTTTTTGCACAAGCAAAAAGCGACCGGGGTCCGGGCCGCGCAGGCCCGGGACAGCGAATAGAATCAATTAACCCTCGCGCCGTCCCGGCGCGAAGATTTGATGAAGGAGAGGAAAGAACAATGAAGACAGCTCTGGAAAAATACCGCCAGGAACTGGCGGCAATCAAGGAAGCGGGTACCTGGAAGGGTGAGCGCATCATCACCACCCCCCAGAAGTCCCGCATTGACACCACTGAGGCCAAAAAGGTTGTCAATATGTGCGCCAACAACTACCTGGGCCTCTCCAACCACCCCGCTCTCATCGAGGCGGCGAAAGCCAGCTATGACCAGTGGGGCTTCGGCCTCAGCTCCGTGCGCTTTATCTGCGGTACCCAGAACGTCCACAAGGAGCTGGAGCGCAAGCTGGCGGAATTCCTCTCCATGGACGACGTGATCTTATATTCCTCCTGCTTTGACGCCAACGGCGGTCTCTTCGAGACCCTGCTGGGGCCGGAGGACGCTATCATCTCCGATGAGCTCAACCATGCCTCCATCATCGACGGCGTGCGCCTGTGCAAGGCCAAGCGCTACCGCTACAAGAACAACAATATGGAGGACCTCCGCGTCCAGCTGGAGGCCGCCCGCGACGCAGGCTGCAAGGTCAAGCTCATCGCCACCGACGGCGTGTTCTCCATGGACGGCTACATCGCCGACCTGAAGGGCATCTGCGATCTGGCGGACGAGTTCGACGCCCTGGTCATGGTGGACGACAGCCACGCCGTGGGCTTTATGGGCGATACCGGGCGGGGCACCCCCGAATACTGCGGCGTACAGGACCGGGTGGACATCATCACCGGCACCTTCGGCAAGGCTCTGGGCGGCGCCTCCGGCGGCTATACCGCCGCGCGGCAGGAGATTGTGGACCTGCTGCGCCAGCGCAGCCGCCCCTACCTGTTCTCCAATACCGTGGCCCCCGCCATCTGCGCCGCCAGCATCAGGACCATTGAGCTGCTGACCGCCTCCACTGAGCTGCGGGACCGGGTCCATGAGAACACCGCCTACTTCCGTGAGAAGCTGAGCGCATTGGGCTTCGACGTGCTGGAGGGCAGCCACCCCATTGTTGCCGTCATGCTCTACGACGCCAAGGTAGCCGCTGAGTTCGCCGCCCGTATGCTGGAAAAGGGCGTATATGTGGTCGGGTTCAGCTATCCCGTGGTGCCCCAGGGCAAGGCGCGTATCCGTACGCAGGTCTCCGCCGGACACACCAGGGAGGATCTGGATTTCGCTGTGGAGTGCTTCAAGCAGGTCAAGGCGGACATGGGCATCTGAGCGCGACAGCGTACTGAAAATCTCGAAACGGGCATTTCTGTTACCCTTCATGCTGATAGAGGCCTATAACTTTTCCTTTCATCAAAATGACTGAATGAGTCGAGCCGTTACCCATGATGGGTAACGGCTCGATACACCGGAATATGGGGCAGAAATATGTTTGAATATGGCACATATGAATACGGGTTGAAAACCGGCGATTTACCAGAAAAAGAAATGGTCAGAATCTTTGAAAAGGCACTGAGTAAAATCGCCGGGGAAATCAATGATTCCCGTATACCTAAAAAGCGGAAGCTGAGCAAGATGACGGGTCCGTTTGGCCGCTCTACCCCAGATGCGGAGCCGCCAGAATACGATTATATCTATCTGTATGGTCATAGACCCAGTAATTTGTTTTTGCAGCTGTACCCTAACCAGGAGAAGAATGGACGGGTGAAATTTCCGGAGGAGGGAATTATCTGGAATCTGTACTTTTATATTCTGCCGGATTATCCAAACCGGATCTCCGATGAAGATCAAATCCAGGAGTTTGGCGGCAGAGTGATTGAGGAATTATTCCGGACGCTTCCCTGCGAAAAGGTACTCATCAAGAAATATGCCCCTGGTGAAGATAGACTTTAGCGACGCCGCAGACTCCTGCTTGCCGAAGGCACGTTCTCTCTATAGATGCCAGGGTAAAAAGAGAGATGGCGGGAGTGGGCGGGCACAGTGCGAAAACCCCCGGCGGTCTATGGACCGCCGGGGGCGCTTGGCGCTTTATAGGAATTACATCAAGGGCTCCAGGTTCAGCACGGGGTGGCCCTTCTCCGTCAGGAAGTTCAGCAACTCCTCCGGGTCAGAGGTGACGGTCTCGTCGCCCACCATGTCGCAGAAGTTGTCGATGCCCAGCAGCTCCTTGGCTGTGGCGTTGAGCCGGGCGGACACGTCGTCCTTCAGCTCCTTGGGCATCCAGACAATCCGGGAAATGCCGCCCTCAGCGGAAGCGAACTTCCTGGAGGCGATGAAGTGCCGCCCATGGCCCATGAAGCCGGGGGTCTGTACGCCGCCGCCGGTCATGCTGGCCAGCTCGCCGAAGGTCATGCCGGTGGGGGTCATGCCCTTGAATTCCCGGTTGCAGATGACCAGGCCGTTGGAAATCGGCTCAATGCCGCAGATGCACTCGAAGCAGCCGCAGCTGGTCATGGGGTCCTCCATGATGGAGTACAGGCTCACATGCTCTACCGCGCCCTGAGTAGCGGCGGTGACCATGCGGTCCACATCGGGATAGTAGCCTTTCTTCTCGTCGGTGCAGCCCTCCTTGCTGATGGGCTGGCAGGGGCCGGCGTCGTTCAGCTCCTTGGTGGCCTTGGCGTCCAGCCAGCTCACCGCGCCGCACAGGCCCAGACGCTCCGGCGTCACCACGCAGCAGTGGCTGGGGGCGAAGGACTGGCACAGGATGCAGGTATAGAACTTGTCCACGCTCTCGTCGGTCATGGAGCTGAGGCGGGCGTCCCGGGCGGCATAGGCAGGCATAGCCTCCTCGTTGAGGACCTTGGTGGCCTTCTCGGGATCAGTGACCAGAGTGACCTGACACTTGTCCACCACTGCGGCGAACTCGTCCATAATCATATAATACAGCACCTCGCCGAAGTGCTTCATCCGCAGGCCCTTGTCAAAGGCGTCCTTGGAGATGCGGATACGGAACTGGTTGCGCTGGCCGGTGTGCATCACGCCCTCCATGTAGTTGAACCAGGCGTGGATTTTCCGCTCGATGACGGACTCAAAATCCTTCTGCATCCTGGGGCCGCAGACCTCGATATAGGTAGCCAGGGCGTATTCCACGTCGCCGCTGTCGATGTCGGGGCCGTCGATGACGATCTTGTGGTCCTCCACCGCGTCCGCGTCCCGCATGGTGACCAGCTCGCAGGTGGTGTTCTTGCTGGACCAGAATTCCACCTTCATGTCGGCCTTGCGGATGATTTCGCCCTCAAAGGCGGCGGCAAAGGCCACGGGGATCGGCAGCTCCTTGACCTTGATATGGATGTTGCGCAGGGCCAGGGAGCGTTTGGAGGTTTCATTGTGGTCGGTGACGGCTTCCAGCGCGCCGGGAACCTGGAGATCGCCGATATCCTGATCCACGATGACAGGGAAGCCCAGCCCGATAGCGCCCGCTCCGGCGGAGACCACCACGGGGTCCAGCGCGCCAAAGGTGTTGACGAAGGCGGGGACGCGCTCCTTGGTGTACTTCAGCAGTCCCGCCAGATCGCCGGGCTGGACGTTGCCGAAAATCAGGGCGGCGCGGATAGCGACGGTGACCACATGGATGACGCTGGTCACGTCGTGGCCCAGAGGCACCACGCGCAGCTCCAGGCCCATCTTCACGCCCTTCTCCAGAGCCTGTTCAATGCATTCGCCGATCATAAAGGTCAGAATGCCCTTGGACTGGTAGTCCTTGACCACCTTTGCCACATCACTGGCATCATCCGCCTTGCCCAGCACCACGGCCACGCCAGGGATATCGCCGGTGACCAGGGGCACGCCCAGGGAACGGATGATGGGGTCTGGCACAAAACCGATACCGGAATCCTCGGCGTAGGGGTCCCCGCCGCCTACATACTTCAGGCCCTCGATGATCTCCGCGCCCACGGCGGTGGCGAGACCTGCGTTCAGGGCTGCGCCGATGTCATCCTGATTGGTGATAAGGCTCTTGAGCACGCCCACACAGGCGGGCAGGTCGCCCAAGGTCTTTACCTTCACGCCGGTGGCGGCGTAGATGGTGGGGAAGAAATAGGCAGTGTCGGGGAACGCCACAGGGGTGTCGGCACCGTGTTTGGCGATGGCGTCGTTGACGGCCCCCTCGGTCAGGCCCGCCACGGCGTTGGAACCGCCATAGATCAGATCAGTTAAAGCGCTCATATGAAAACAACCTCCTGTTAAATAAGATCCCGGTAGGGGGGATAGGCCATTTCCTAATATACCAAAAAATATGAGATTTGTATAGGCCCTTTTGGTGAACAGCGGCAAATTTTTTTGCGGCAGGGGAATCCCCTTCGGCCTGCGTGAGACGGGCGGCCGCCGCCTGCGCATAATCTTCGTGATTCCCTTCCCAAGGCGGTTCTGGCCGAGGGATTCCGTATTGGACAGAATGATGACGCACAGAATAGAATCATGACTGCAAATTCGGTGAACTGTTTGGCAGCTGAGGCAATTGCAGCCCGCTCCGCCATCGTATCGGGGACATTGAATTCCAAGCTGGAATATCCGCCATAGAGCATGTCTCCCTGCAAATCCGCAAAAACAGGGCCGGGGATGCTCCCCGGCCCTGCCGTTTTACTTCTTCCACTCGCCTGTGGCGCTGGCGGTGAGATAGGCGTTGATGAACCCATCCAGATCCCCGTCCATAACGGCGGTGATGTTGCCGTTCTCAAATCCGGTGCGGGTATCCTTGGCCAGGGTGTAGGGCATGAAGACGTAGGAGCGGATCTGGCTGCCCCACTCAATCTTCATCTGCACGCCCTTGATATCGCTGATCTTCTCCGCGTGCTGCTGGGCCTTCATCTCCATCAGCTTCGCCCGCAGCATCTTCATGCAGTTCTCCCGGTTCTGCACCTGGCTGCGCTCCTGCTGGGAGGACACCACGACGCCGGTGGGCTTGTGAATCAGTCGCACGGCGGAGCTGGTTTTGTTGACGTGCTGTCCGCCCGCTCCGCTGGCCCGGTAGACCTGCATCTCAATATCCTCCTGGCGGATCTCCACGGAGTTGTCGTCCTCGATCTCCGGCATGACCTCCACGGCGGCGAAGGATGTCTGCCGCCGGGCGTTGGCGTCGAAGGGGGAGATGCGCACCAGCCGGTGGACGCCGTTCTCGCTGCGCAGGAAGCCGTAGGCATTCTCCCCCTCGATGGACAGGGCGGCGGACTTGATGCCCGCCTCGTCGCCGTCCTCGTAGTTCAGGGTCTTGACGGTAAAATCATGCCGCTCCGCCCAGCGGGTGTACATACGGAACAGCATCTGGCACCAGTCCTGGGCCTCGGTGCCGCCCGCGCCCGCGTGGAGGGTCAGGATAGCGTTGTTGGCGTCGTATTCCCCGGTGAGCAGGGTGGTGAGATTGGCCTCCTCCAGGGCGGACTCCAGCTTGGCGAAGCTCTCCTCCACCTCCGGCAGAAGGCTGGCGTCGTCCTCCTCCATGGCCATCTCCACCAGGGTGGTCAGGTCCTCCCACTGGCTGGTGAGACGGGCGTGGTGCTCCAGCTTGTTTTTCAGCTGCTTGGTTCGCTGGAGGACCTTCTGGGATGAGGCCACGTCGTTCCAGAAATCGGGGTCGCTGGTTTTCTCCTCCAGCTCCTCCACCTCCCGGCGGGCTCCCTCCAGGTCCAGCGCCGCCGCCAGCCTGGTCAGCTGCGGAGCCATGGCCCCCAGCTTTTGTTTATAGGTATCATATTCAATGATCGGCATGGTGAATCCTCCGTTTCTTATATTTCAGTTTGGCGGTTTGGTTTTATTCTCAAATGTTCATAAGGATTCTCCATTCTCCTTATTTTCCAATGCTATATTATGCCACATGCCCAGGGCGTTTGTAAAGAGGAAAATTGGCAGAAAATACGGAAATCGCGCCTGTACGCGCAGGATGCTGGAAATCCATACATCCTTGCAGGGGCGCACATTGCGCGCCCCTGCGCAGTTTCTGTCGAAAATCGCCGGACATCGTGCGGGCGGATGATACCCGCCCCTACAAAATTGATTTCCCTGCCCGCACTTGATTTTCTCCCACGGCTCATGCTATACTATCCTCATAGTAATCTGCCCACTACACAATAAGGAGAAAAATAAATGAACCCCAAAGTCCGGCGTATCACCGAAACAGCGGTCATGACTGCCCTGCTCGTTGCCCTCCAGGCCGCGACGGCCAGCCTTGGCAACCAGTTCGTCACCGGCTCCTGCGTCAACGCCGTTCTGGCCCTGACCGTTCTGCTGGTGGGGCTCTGGAGCGGAGCGGCGGCAGCGGCGCTGTCGCCCTTCTTCGCGTTCCTGCTGGGCATCGGACCTCAGCTGCTGCCCATCGTCCCGGCCATCGCGGCGGGGAATCTGGTGTTTGTCGCGCTGCTGTGGGCGCTTGGCAGGCGGAGGGGTGCTCCGGTCGAGCGGCAGGTCCTTGCGTGGCTGGCGGCCGCTGCGGGTAAATTTGCCGCGCTGTATCTGACCGTCGTGCAGCTCCTGTGCCGTGTTCTGCCGCTGAAACAGCCCCAGATTGATACATTCTCCGCCATGTTCTCCTGGCCCCAGCTGGTCACCGCCCTCATCGGCGGCGGGATCTCCCTGCTGCTGGCGTCGGCGCTGAGAAGGGCGCTGCGGAGGTAAATTCCCATGAAAAAACTCGTTATCATCAGGGGTAATTCCGGGAGCGGGAAATCCAGTCTTGCCCGACAGCTCCAGCGGGAGCTGGGCCGCAATACGCTGGTCATCCCCCAGGACACCGTTCGCCGGGACATGCTGTGGGCCAGAGACGGCGCGGATACGGAGGCGCTGCCGCTCCTGCAAACCCTTCTGCGCTACGGATATGCGCACAGCGAAGTGACCATCCTGGAGGGGATCTTGATCGCTGAGTGGTATCGTCCGCTGTTTTTGGAAGCTGTGAAGCTGTTCGGAGAGAATATTTTTGCGTACTACTACGACCTTCCCTTCGAGGAAACCCTGCGGCGGCACGGCAGCAAGGCCAACCGCGCTGACTTTGGGGAAGAAGATATGCGCCGCTGGTGGAAGGAAAAGGACTATATCGGATTCATCCCGGAAAAGACTATTCGAGAGAACGTGTCTCTGGCAGAGGCGGTGGGACGAGTCCTTTCCGAAATATAAATCGATGGATAATCCGCATCAAAATCTGATTACGACTATAAAAAAGGAGGACCCACCTATGCGCGGAATCCCATCCCTGATTACGGACATCCGAAAGAAAGTCTTCACCGAGGTGGCCCGCATGGCCTACGAGGGCGGAGACTACACCAAGGCGGAGGATCTGCCTTACATTATCGTCCCAGGCGACAAGGCCCTGCACCGTGAGTCCATCTTCCTGGAGCGGGCCATCGCGGGCGAGCGGGTCAGACTTGCTATGGGTCTCTCCATCCGCTCCATTCAGTCCCGGACCCTCATGACCGAGGGCATGGACCAGGCGGCCATCGCTGAATCCTATTACGAGCCGCCCCTTATCAATATCATCCCCTACGCCTGCCACGCCTGTCCCACCAAGCAGTACAAGGTCACCCAGTTCTGCCAGAACTGTCTGGCGGCCTCCTGTCAGAAGGTGTGCCCCAAGGGGGCCATCTCCTTTGTCAACGGCAAGAGCCAGATTGACCCGGACAAGTGCATCAAGTGCGGCAAATGCGCCAAGGCATGCCCCTATAACGCCATCATCTACATGGAGCGTCCCTGCGCCGCCGCCTGCGGCATGGACGCCATTATCTCCGACGACAGCGGTAAGGCCGTTATCAACCAGGACAAGTGCGTGGCCTGCGGCCAGTGTCTGGTAAGCTGTCCCTTCGGGGCCATCGTGGACAAGGGTCAGATTTTTCAGGTGGTCCGCGCCATCATGGAGAAGGAGAAGGTCATCGCCATCGTGGCCCCCGCCTTTATCGGCCAGTTCGGCAAGGAGTCCACGCCGGAGAAGTTCACCACCGCCATGAAGCTGCTGGGCTTCGACCGGGTGGTGGAGGTGGCCGTGGGCGCGGATATGTGCACAGTGGAGGAGGCCGAGGACTTCCTTATGAAGGTCCCTGCTGAACAGGACTTCATGGCAACCTCCTGCTGCCCCGCGTGGCATGCCATGGTGGAAAAGCTGTTCCCCGCACAGTTTGAGAACATCTCCATGACCCTGACGCCCATGGTCTTCACCGCCCGTCTGGTGAAGAAGCAGGCCCCGGGGTGCAAGGTGGTCTTCGTAGGTCCCTGTGCCGCCAAGAAGCTGGAGGCCATCCGGTCCGACATCCGCTCCGACGTGGATTTCGTGCTGACCTTTGAGGAGCTTCAGGGCATGTTCGAGGCCAGGGGCGTGGATTTCGCCGCCATCCCCGAGGGCGAGTCCATGCGGGAGGGCACCGCCGCAGGGCGGGGGTTCGCCGTCTCCGGCGGCGTGGCCCAGGCGGTAGCCGACGTTATCCACAGGACCGACCCCAAGCTGGAGGTCAGGACCGCCCGTGCAGAAGGGCTGCGGGAGTGCCGGAAGCTGATGACCCTGGCCCGGGCCGGGAAGTACAACGGGTATCTGCTGGAGGGCATGGCCTGTCCCGGCGGATGCGTGGCGGGAGCGGGCACCCTGCTGCCAGTGGAGCTGGCCTCCACAGTGGTGGGCCGCTACCAGAAGGAGGCCGATCAGGACAGCCCGTTGGACAGCCCCTACCGGGGCGCGGGACGGGAGCTGGATTGAGCAAGGGCGGCGGCTGGGAGGTTATGGCCTCCTGGCCGCTGTGTGTTACGGCAGAAGGGGCGGATGGATATCCACCCCTGCGGAATACTCCGGAGGCCGGCCGCATATATGGCGGTGGTTTCAGACCAATTCATGAAGCGGCACAGCAGCGGCCAGCTGCCGTTAGAACCTGTGGACAGGCGCAGAAGTCTGGCGCGCCAACGATAGATTTCAAATAGAATAAACAAGGCACATCGGAGCGATACTAATAAACACATTCCAGGGATTCTCAAGGGAGCGGATCCCCTTGAGGGTACTTTTGGTTCTTTTCCTACAAGGGAAAAGAACACCCCCGTCCCCCCGGAGGCAGTCAGGAGGCCGGGGCCCTCCGGCCCCAGACCTGCGTTCATAAAAAGTTCACTTGACTTTCACAGTGGGAAGTAGTATATTTCTTTTAGGACTTGATCCTATTAAGGAGTAAGACCCATGGGGGACAGAAATACTGTACAAAAGGACATCATCCACCACACTCTATGCGAAATGGGCGGACATCCTTCCGCCGCCGCTGTCTACCAGCGCGTTCACCAGGAGCATCCCACCATCAGCCGCTCTACCGTTTACCGCGTTCTGGCCCGTATGGCCGATGATGGCAGGATTCTCCGTTTGGAGCTGGGCGGCAGCGACAGCCGCTATGATGGTGATACCTCCCCCCACGGCCATGTCCGCTGCCGCCGCTGCGGTGTAATAGCGGACATCCCTCCCTCCCATGTTAACCCCCCGGCAGACAGCCAGGGCTTCCTTCTGGAGGACTGCGCCGTGATTTACCGGGGCCTGTGCCCCGCCTGCCGGAAAAACCCGGAAATAATATATCCGGCCTGTGACAGTTAGTTACGCCATCTGGCGTCTATAAAATCATTCAGGACATTAAAAAGGAGATTTTTACTATGAAGAAATGGGTTTGCCCTGTCTGCGGCTATGTTCATGAGGGTGAGCAGCCCCCTGAGAAGTGCCCTCAGTGCGGCGTCCCCGGTTCCAAGTTCACCGAGCAGAAGGGTGAGATGAGCTGGGCTGCCGAGCACGTTGTCGGCGTCGCCAAGGACGTTGACCCCGCGATTGTCGAGGGCCTGCGCGCCAACTTCAACGGCGAGTGCTCCGAGGTGGGCATGTACCTGGCTATGGCCCGCGTTGCCTTCCGGGAGGGCTATCCCGAGATTGGCATGTACTGGGAGAAGGCCGCCTATGAGGAGGCCGAGCACGCCGCCAAGTTCGCGGAGCTGCTGGGCGAGGTGGTCACCGACTCCACCAAGAAGAACCTGGAGATGCGCGTGGAGGCCGAGAACGGCGCCACCGTCGGCAAGATGGAGATTGCCAAGAAGGCCAAGGAGCTGGGCCTGGACGCCATCCACGACACCGTCCACGAGATGGCCCGGGACGAGGCGAGACACGGCAAAGCTTTCAAGGGCCTGCTGGAGCGGTATTTCGGCTGATTACAGCCGCAGCGCCTTGTAGGGGCGGATAGGATCCGCCTCTGCAGGCCCGGCGCTGGCATTCTGAATACTGGTAAGAATCGAGGTTTGCACGATGAAGATCCGTATTAACAAGGACATTGTTGAGATCACCCCCGAGCACGCCGCTGAAAAGGCCGAGCTGGAGGCTCTCTGGGTCAAGATGGGCAACTGCACCGGAGGCAACAAGAACCTGGTCCCTCTGGGCGTGTACATACCCAGTGAAAACAAGACCGCCACCTTCCGCATTGAGGGTCTGACCGAGGAGGAGGCCAACAAGGTCCCCGAGATCCGCGCCCCCTATGACACCGACGTCTACTGCTATCTCTGCAACCGCACCGAGCATATCAAGGCCGGAGAGCCCATCCCCGTCTGCTGCGGCAGGCTGATGGAA
>JAAWQM010000037.1 GCA_022800525.1 Oscillospiraceae bacterium | reverse complement strand
CCTTCATAAAGTTGATCCCTGTGAACTTCCGCATGGCGTAGCTGTCATAAATGGCATCCTCCGTCCCCGGATCTGACAGGTTGAACCAGACCTGCAGCATACCAGGGTAGATACAGCTTACCTGTATAACATTCTGCATGACGCCCAGGTGCGGCTGAACGCCGTCAATGATTCCGTGGTGCCTTGACAGCATAACAGCGCACATCATACGTCACAGGCCCGATTGCCACGGAGAGAAAGGAGCAGATTGGGAACCGTCTGCGCTGCGGCGAGCTTACCAGCCCGAACTGCTGCACGGAGGTCAGGGAGAAAGACCAGGCCTATTACGAGGTCTATACCCTGCCCAGGACAGTGGAGCTGCCGGGCCACACAGACGTCCGTACCACGATGAACATTTGCGCCCACGCTGCGAGGGAAGCCAAGCGCACCTCCGCCCAACTGCCGGATAAGGAGGAAATTACATAAGGCTTGAACATTCTATCAATGAAAAGCCTTGATATATCAGAGCTCTAAGAGAATTTGACAGATAAATCGGAAGTCGTTGGAGGAAAAAGCATGGTAAAAATTTCTGTGTTGCTAATTTCCGTGCCGTTAATGATAGCAGCTATTGTGTGTGTTCTATTTGCTGATAGAATAGATACGGTTGCTAACGGAGATAAAAAGCTAAAAAAGGTGATAGTCGTATTTGGTGTGGGAGTAGTATTAGTTTGTACACTTGCTATTCTTGTAAGTATCTTAGCATAAACATCCAAATCTGAAATTCCGCTTTATCAATTCAACAAAAGTCCAAAACAGGGCGGCGTAATAGGCATTGACGATCCTGCTGCCCTATCTGTTACCGCTCCATGTCCTGCGCCCTACACGGCTGCTGCTCCCGCTGTACCTGCCGCAAGATACCGCTGATTGAGCGTTTTCCTCGCGGCGGTCAGCTTGGTATGGCTTGCAGGCAAAATTGGTATGGATAATCAACTGTATATTTACGGTATATTTATTTAGACGAAATTGGAGGAAACGCAATGAGCGCGCAAATTCTATTCACCGATCTGGACGGCACCCTGCTCAATGACCAGAAGGAGATCACCCCCGGCAACCGTCAGGCCATCGGGGAGGCCCTGGCAGCGGGCAGGAGGATTGTGGCCGCCTCCGGGCGGAGCCTGTCCAGCACACTGTGGCAGGCGGAGCAGGTGGGCCTGACGGAGCCAGGGTGCTTCGTCATCGCCTACAACGGCGGAGTCATTTACGACTGCGCCCGGCGGGAGACGGTCCTTCGCCGCGCCCTGGACCTGGAGGTTCTGGGCAGGATTTTCGATGAAGCGAAGCAGCGGGGCATCTATGTCCAGACCTACGACCGGGAGGAGGTTGTCATAGAGCCCTGGTGCGATCCACAGGAGGCCCAGTGGTACAGCGAACGGGTAAATTCGCCCAACCGGATTATCCGTGATGTGCGCCGGGACCTCAGCGAGCCGCCGGTGAAGGCGCTGTTCATCGACCGGGCGGAGAGCGGCGTTCTGGATGAGATGGCGGACTGGGTCAGAGCGAATCTGATGGGCCGGGTGGACTGCTTCTACTCCAGCGGCTTTTTCCTGGAGGCGGTGGCGGCAGGCGTCAACAAGGGCGCGGCGGCGGCGGAGCTGTGCCGGATACTGGACATTCCGCTGTCTGGCGCGGTGGCGGCGGGGGACGAGGCAAACGATGTGTCCATGCTCCTTGCGGCGGGCGTGGGCGCGGCGATGTCCAACGCCGTCCCGGCAGCCAAGGCGGCGGCGGATTATGTAACCATGCAGGACAACAATCACGACGGTCTGGCGGAGATCATCCGGAAATTTATCCTGTGAAAACATTTCTGCGGGCGGAAGGTCATCCGCCCGCAGAATGGCTTGAAGCGCAAAATTTTTGCAGGGACGTCCCTGCGGGTCCCGCCTAATACCGGTAGACCTTCTGGTTCACAGCCAACAGCGCGGCGGTCACAGCCAGGGCCGCCGCCTCCGCCACAGAGATGGCCAGCCAGATGCCGTCCACATCCAGAAAGATTGGCAGAATCAGAACGCTGGCGCACTGGAACACCAAAGTGCGCAGGAAGGAAATGGCCGCCGAGGCCAGCCCGTTGTTCAGCGCGGTAAAGAAGGACGAGCCGAAGATATTGAGTCCGCACAACAGAAACGAGATCGCGTACAGCCTGAATCCCCGTACGGTCAGCTCATATAGCTCTTGGTCGTAACCCACAAAAATCTTGGACATGGGCCCGGCCAGCGCCAGGGCCGCCCCCGTCATGACTACGCCGGCGGAGGCGTTGATGACCGTGCTCTTTCCCAGCAGGCTGTGGAGTTCGCCGCTGTGCTCCGCTCCGTAGTGGAAACTGATGACCGGCGCGGAACCAATGGCATAGCCGATAAAGATGGCGGCAAAAATGAAATTGACATACATGATGGCCCCGTAGGCCGCCACGCCATCCTCGCCTGCCAGCCGCAGAAGTTGGAAGTTATACAGCATGGCGACGACAGACCCGGAGATATTGCTCATCAGCTCAGATGAGCCGTTGGAGCAGGTCTTCCACAGCACCCGCCCGTCAAACCGGGGCCGGACCAGGCGTAGCAGGCTGCTGTTTTTCCGGAGGAAATAGACCACCGGCGTCAGTCCGCCCACCGCCTGGCTGAGGATGGTGGCAAGGGCGGCCCCCGCCACGCCCCACCGGAACACGCCTACCATCACGGCGTCCAGCACAATGTTTGTCAGTCCCGCGCCCACGGTAATGTAGAGTCCCAGCTTGGGTTTTTCCGCCGCGATCAGGAAGCTCTGGAACACGTTTTGCAGAATGAAGAAGGGGTTTGCCGCCAGGATAATCCGGGCGTAGAGCACACAGTACTCCAGCATCTCCCCGTCCGCGCCCAGAGCTATCGCGGTGGGCCGGGCAAAGGCAAAGCCCAGCCAGCCCACCGCCGCGCCGCCCACGGCGGCGGCGCAGACCAGGAAGGAGAAGTACCGGTTGGCCAGCTCCGCCTTGCCCTGGCCCATGGTCTTGGCGACGATGGCGGACCCGCCGGTCCCAACCATGAACCCCGGCGCGCCGGTAATGATCAGCAGGGGCATGATGAGGTTCACCGCCGCGAAAGGAGTCTTCCCGGCGAAATTGGATACGAACACACCGTCCACCACACTGTAAATGGATGTAAAGATCATCATGACGATGGAGGGGAAGGTGAAGCGCAGGAGCTTCGCGTAGGTAAAATGCTCAGATAATTGTATCCTCATACAGGATTGTTTTCCTCCTTTTGGGGTGAAGTGCTGTTGAGCAGCGCCCGGAAGCTGGCGCAGAACAGCTCCACAGCGTCCACGAACTCCGGGCCGAATCGCGCCACGGTCTCAGCCATCGCCCGGTCCTCAGCGGCGTGAAGGTCCGCCAGGGCGTCTCTGGCGTAGGCGCGTCCGGCCTCGGTGAGGCAGAGCTGGCGCTGCTTAGGGTGGCCGGGCATGGGCTCCAGGGTGATGTAGCCCGCGTCCCGGCAGGACTTGACTGCGGTATTGATGGTGGTCTTGGGGATCAGCCACTCCTCACAGATCTGCTTCTGAGAGTGGGGGAGCCCGTCGTCCAGGGCGTAGAGCAGGTCCAGGGTGTTCAGGGTGACATTGGACCGCTTGGCCCAGCGGTAGTACGCGCCGTCGGAGGCGCTGGAGGCGGCGATGAATCGCCGGCTCAAAGAGCGGACGTCATATTCCATGTGGTATCTCCTGTCTGTTCGGTTCGAAACCGTACTGAACGAGCATTATAGTACGAATCCGTACTTTTGTCAAGGGGGGCTTCCACAAGAAATTCCGGAGAGCCGCCGAACGGGGAAAATGGGGTTCTTTGCGTTTTTGTAAGGTTGTTTTGACAATCTGTGAAAGCCGTGGTATACTGTCACCGGTTAATCTTCCCGTGAAAGGATGACTATGGATGAAAAAAGAGAATTTGATCCTGGCCGGACGGCTCTGGCTGGAGGGCGTGGTCCTGTTCGCGCTGCGTCTGGTCCATCTGCGCACCGGCTTTGATGCGGACACCGGGCTGGCCCTGCCCTCCCTGGCGGGGCGGGCCGTATGGATTGGACTGCTGGTCTGCCTTGCGGCGGAGGCGGCGCTGTGCGTCCGCCGTCCGGGGAACAGCAAACGGTCCTACGCCTGTTGCTTCCGCATCCTGGAGGGTCCTGCGCTGGGGGTTCTGACTGCGGGATGCTTCCTGCTGATAGCGGGCGGCATACTGTTGCTGCTCCCTGTCCTTCCGCCCCAGGGCGCAGCTGAGGTGACTGCCGCCGCTGCGGGTGCGCTGGGCATCGCCGGAGGCGCGGGACTTCTGCTGCTGGCAAAGGAGCTGCGAAGCGGGGATGCGCCCACGGTGTTTCCTCTGCTGGCGGCAATGTTTTTCTCGGTGCTGTTCCTTCTGGCGGTGTATTTCCCGGAGGAGAGCAATCCGGTATTGGAGCGGTATTATCTGCCGGTGCTTGGCGCGGCGATGGCGGCGTATTTCCTCTACCAGCTCTCCGGGCTGATTCGGGGAGAGGGCAATCTCCGCTGGTTCGGACTGATTGCGGATTTTGCTGCTGTCACCTGCGTTGCTGCTGCGGCGGACTGCCTGGACAATCCGGGACATCTGATGGTCTATCTGGGCTTTGCAGCAGTTATTACAGCGTTCCTCCTGCTATTGCGGAAGGAGCCTCTGCCTGAACCGGAGGAGGCTGAAGAAGACGCCGCGTAATTTGTGCGTTCCGGACATGAGAACTGTCGTTTCAAAACGCCGCCTGAAGAGGAAAACGCCGCCAGACGAAACTGTCCGGCGGCGGCGCGTTTTGCGGATTATTCCTGTTCAGCGTGGAGGGTGTCGTCGGCGTTGATCCATTCCTGGACGTCTGTGACGGTGTAGGAATCCTTTCCGGTACGGCAGATGACCTTTGCGAGTCCCGCGTTGATAATGAGGCGGCGGCACATGGAGCAGGAGGAGGTATCGTGAAGGAGTTCGCCTGTGGCGGCGTTTTTGCCTGCGAGGTAGAGGGTACCGCCCACCATATCCCGACGGGCGGCGGAGATGATGGCGTTGGCTTCGGCGTGGACGGAGCGGCAGAGCTCGTAACGCTGGCCCTGGGGGATGTTCAGCTCGGCGCGGTTGCAGCGGCCGATATCGACACAGTTGCAGCGGCCTCTGGGTGCGCCGTTGTAGCCAGTGGCAATGATTTCGTCGTTTTTTACAATGATCGCGCCGTAGCAGCGGCGCAGGCAGGTGGCGCGGCCGATAACGGTTTCGGCAATGTCAAGGTAGTAGTTCTCTTTACTGATGCGCGGCATAAGGAAGCCTCCCTCTGATATTTTCTTTTTCAGTATAGGGGAGATTTGTTAAAAACGCAAGGGGCAGCGGAGAAAATGTTGAAAAAGGGGGCTATTGATGAATGGATAGAAGTGTGTTATAATATATTATAGTGAGGATGGTGTACTCTTGCTGAGGCGGGGGTGGCAGGGCGTGTGCAAAACCATCGGGGCCGTGAAGCAACCCTTCGGTTTGCGGGCGCACAATGTGCGCCCCTACGCAGATATATCCGTTCAGAAGAATGCTTCGACAGAACGTTCCCCACAGATGGCTCTGACCCTTTAACAGGGCGTCAGCCGGAGTTGGAATATTACCAGGCCCTTAGATCCGATGCCCGAAGGACCTCTTGTTCACGTGGCAGTGCAACTCTTCATTCGCAGGCGTGTCCGAAAATCCCCCGCCGAGGTCATGCCGGAGGCATCACCGAGCAGGGAGTCCAGAACCGTAGGTTCTGGTGTGTTTTTGGTTACTTTTGTCACAGGGCAAAAGTAACCGCAGGTCCGGGATGCGTAAGCCCGGGCCATCGAACAGAAATAACGCCCCCTTGCGCCGCTGCACGGCGCAAAGAAGGAGACAACCATGCAGATCGGCACCCTAGAGATCAATTCCCGCCTGGCGCTTGCGCCGATGGCGGGGGTAACAGACGCGGCCTACCGGCAGATCTGCTCCGAACTGGGAGCGGGACTGACCGTGACGGAGCTGGTCAGCGCAAAAGCGCTCTGCTACCAGGACAAAAAGAGCAGGCAGCTGTTGCAGCCCTTTCCGGGGGAAGCGCCCTTCGCGGCGCAGATCTTTGGCAGTGACGCCGCCTGCATGGCGGAGGCGGCGCAGATCGCCGCTGAGGCCAGCGGTGCGCAGCTGCTGGACATCAACATGGGCTGCCCGGTGGGGAAGGTGGTCTCCTCCGGCGACGGCGCGGCGCTGATGAAGGACCCGGAAAAGGCGGCGCGGCTGGCGGAGGCGGTGGTGAAGGCATCCCCCGTCCCTGTGACGGTGAAAATGCGCCGCGGCTGGGACAAGGGCAGCATCAACGCCGTGGAGCTGAGCAAAATGCTGGAGCAGGCCGGCGTGTCCGCCATCACCGTCCATGGCCGGACCCGGGTGCAGATGTACGGCGGCGCCGCCGACTGGTCCACCATCCGGGAGGTCAAGGCGGCTGTCTCCATCCCCGTCATTGCCAACGGCGACGTGTTCTCCGCGGCGGACGCAGTGAGGATTCTGGACCAGACCGGGGCGGATATGGCCATGATCGGCCGGGGGTGCTTCGGCAACCCGTGGATCTTCCGGGAGGCCAGGGCCGCCCTGGAAGGAGAGCCCATACCGGAGAGACCGCCCCTGGCGGAGCGGTGCGACACCGCCGTAAGGCAGATTGAGCTGGCGGCGCGGTACAACTGCGAGAAGGTCGCCGTGCTGACGGCGCGGCGGCACTACGCATGGTATCTCAAGGGGGTGCCCCACGGGGGATACTACAAGGAGCAGATCGTCCGGATGGAGACGCTGGAGGATGTGTACCGGGTAACAAAAGGGATCAAGAGGGATCTGACATGACAGTCGAGGAACTGGCACGGGCAGCGGCGTCGGGCAGCGTGGAGGCGTTCGCCCAGCTGGTGGAGCTGCACGAGAAAAGAGTATACGCCCTGGCCCTGCGGATGACCGGGAACCAGGAGGACGCGGCGGACGTGGCCCAGGAGGCGTTCCTGTCCGCGTGGCGGGGCCTGCCTCATTTTCGGGGCGAGTCCGGGTTCTCCACCTGGCTTTACCGCCTGACCTCCAACGCGGCCATCGACTACCTGCGGAAGACCCGCCGCCAGCGGGCGGAGACCAGCCTGGACAGCGCGGCGCTGGAGCTGCCGGACCCCGCCCCCACCCCCCAGGACCAGGCGGAGGCCGATGGCCTGCGGGAGGCGGTACGCTGGGGCTTGGGCGAGCTGAGCCCGGAGCACCGGCAGGCGCTGACCCTGCGGGAGTACCAGGAGCTGAGCTATGAGGAAATCGCCGGGAGACTTGGGCTGGACCTGGGAACAGTGAAGTCCCGCATTTCCAGGGCCAGAGGCGCACTGCGAAAGATTTTGCTGAAAAGCGGGAACTTAACCGGCTATTTGCCGTCTAACCCAACAGAAGAAACGAAGGGAGGGCGGAAATGAAAAGCTGTGAACAATATGAGCTGCTGGCCAGTCTAGTCCTGGATGGGGAAGCCACCGGGGAAGAGCAGGCGGAGCTGGCGGCGCACCTGGAGACCTGCCCCGCCTGCCAGGCCTACGCGGAGGACATCCGGCGGATCCACAAGGTCTTTGCCTGTGAGGACATCGCCGTGCCGGCGGGTTTTGCCGTCCGGGTCATGGACCGGGTGCGAGATACGGCGCAGGACCGGCCTGGGAAAGAACCGAAGAAGGTGTACGCATTTCCCCGCTGGCAGCGCTGGACGGCTCTGGCGGCCTGCTGCGCGATGGTGATACTGGGTGTGTGGACTAGCTGGAGGACCGGAGTCAAGGACTCCGCCGTCTCAACGGACATCGGTCCGCGCATGGCTTCGGATACCAGCGGAGGGGCGGTAAACGCAGCGCCTGCCGCGCAGGAGTCGGACGTGTCCGGCGTGAACACGGATGAGGATGCAGATATGGAGCCTCTTAATGAAGCGCCGCCTGAGCTCCCGGAGGAGTATCAGGAACTTGCGAAGTCCGCCATCAAAGATGGCGAGGAGGAAGGGCTGTACCAGCCGCTGGTGAATGGCGATCCGGAGCCCCAGCAGCCCGGCGAGGCTGCCGCTCCGCCGGTCTACGCCGCAAACAGCGGAGCTTCGGATACGCCCCTCCCGTCTGAAGCCGATGGTCTGGACTACGCGGAGAGGGACAATGCGGCGGACGGAGCGGAGCCCGCGCTTGAGCCGGAACCGCAGCCTGAGCCGGAAGACGGGAGCAACCAGGATGCGCCGGCTTCAGTGGAACCCGGGTCCCCGGAGGAGTCTGTGGAGCCGGCGGATGCCGTGGAGCCAGTGGAGGTTATCGGCGTACCAGAGCCCGGCATTGTGATCGCCTATGGAACTGCCGCCCAGGGATGGGTGGAGAATGTCATGGGCTTGGAATGGGCCATCGGCGGGAGCTATCCCCTGACGGCGGAGCAGTATGGCGACCTGCTTCAGACGCTTGACGAGGCAGGAGAAGCCTACAGCATCGCCTCCGGCGAGGACTACTGCCTGATGACAGAATAAAAAACAAAGGAGAGTTTTGTATGAAGACATGGAAAAAAGCAGCGGGAGGCATCCTGCTGCCGCTGCTGTGCGCGGCGGTGCTGCTGGGGACGCTGGCCACCGGTACAGGTGCGCGGGCCGTATCTACGGTGACGGCCCAGCTGCGGCCCGATTACACCATCGTGATCGACGGCGCTGTGCGGACCTTCTATAACGTCAGCGGCCAGCAGGTCTACCCCGTCTCCTATCGGGACACCACCTATCTCCCAGTGCGGGCCATCGGTGAGCTGATGGGCAAGATCGTAAGCTGGGATGAGGCGAAGAAGACCGTCACCCTCTCCGGCGTCCGCACTGGCGGGGCCACCACAGGCACGCCCACAGCCGCCGCGGTCCAGGATATCTCCCTGGAGGTGCGGGACGACTTCACTGTGGTGGTGGACGGAACCAACCGTACCTTTGCCGACGCCAGCGGAAAGGCCGTGTATCCCCTGCTGTATCAGGGCTCCACGTATCTGCCGATCCGCGCCATTGGCGAGTTGATGGGCAAGTCCGTCTCCTGGGATGAGGACACCAGAACCATTACCCTTTCCGGCGCTGCGGGCAGCACCGTCACCGACGCGGACGTCATCATCCCCGGCGGGACAGATTCCGCGCCCCAGGACGTGGCCGGTCTGATTTCCGTGGAGGACGCCAAGGCAAAGGCACTGACCCACGCGGGGCTGGCCGCCGGTGATGTCACCTTCACCCAGCAGAAGCTGGAGTGGGAGGATGGACGGCAGGTGTACGACATTGAGTTCTACACGGCTGGCTCGGAGTACGACTATGAGATCGACGCCGCCACCGGCGAGATTGTGAGCTTCGACTACGACGCGGAGAGCTATACGCCTTCTGCGGGCGGTGGCATCACTGTGGAGAAGGCCCAGGAGATTGCCCTGGCGAAGGTTCCCGGCGCGAAGGCGGAAAATGTGAAGAAGCTGAAGCTGGACCGGGACGACGGCAAACAGGTCTATGAGGTGGAGATCATCTATAACGGAATGGAGTATGAGATGAAGATCGACGCCTCCAGCGGGACCATTCTGGAGTTTGAGGCGGAGTCGGCCCGCAAATAAACAGAGCCGGACGGGAAATCACCCGTCCGGCGTTTTTGATGCGTCTGTCATGATTTCGTGCGGAGGGAAGCGGGCCTTCTCGGCTCATGTAAGCGCAGTATGCCGCTGAAACGAGAACCGTTGCAGCCACATATAAGTAATTGTCAGAGCGCCCCGCCGCAGTAAGCCCGCTCCAGATGCTTCGATATAACAGCCTCGTCATATTCCAGCCTGTTGTTGGCGATGATGCTTGCGCAGCCGTGGGCGAACAAGGCGATCGTAAGAAAAACCGCCTTCGTCCGCTCCGCGTCCAGCCCCATCGCTTCCCGCATGGCGGACAGAACGGGCTCCAGCTCCTCAGAACCGATCATTACGAGGGAGATTTTTTGTCAAGTGGGAAATCTTCCTGAGCAGCGGGCGGGGAAACTATATTCTGTGACGGTCCCCCCACTCGCACATCCCGTCCAGAATCGGAATCAGGGATTTCCCCCGCTCCGTCAGGCTGTATTCCACCTTCGGCGGAATCTGCGGATATTCCTTCCGGTTAATCAGTTGGTCCGTCTCCAGCTCCTTCAAGGTGGAGCTGAGCGTCTTATACGAAATATCGCCAATATACCGCTTCATTTCATTAAACCGCACCACACCGAACTCCATCAGCGTATACAGAATCGTCATCTTATACTTCCCGTTGATTAAGGATAACGTATAGTTGAAGCCGGTGGTTTGCAGGCACTCCTGCGAGATACAGCGTTTGTCCATTTTACACTCTCCTGCAAGTAAGTACCACACTTTTATGTGCGTACTTGTCTTTTTTCTCATTCATGGTAATATAATAATACAATCCGCCGGCAAAGTCAAGCTGGCTAAAAAATGCAGCAAGGAGACAGTATTATCATGAGTAAGAAAATTGTAGTCATTACCGGCAGTCCCCGAAAGAGCGGAAACAGCTTCGCCATGACGGATGCCTTTATCCAGGCGGCCCAGAACAAAGGTCACCAGATCACCCGCTTTGACGCAGCTATGAAGAACGTGGGCGGATGCCGCGCCTGCGAGACCTGCTTCAAAACCGGAAAGGCCTGCTCCTTCGATGACGACTTCAACGCCATTGCACCCGCCATCCTGGAGGCAGACGCAGTCGTCTTCACCATGCCGGTCTACTGGTATTCCATTCCCGCCCAGATCAAGGGCGTAATTGACAAGCTGTTCTCCTTCGTCGTAGGCGGCAGGGACGTCGTGAACAAGGAGTGCGCCGTCATCACCTGCTGCGAGGAGAAAGATATGTCCGTTCTGGATGGCGTTCGTATCCCTATGGAGCGCACGGCTGCGCTGCTGAAGTGGAAAATGGTTGGAGAGGTCATGGTTCCCGGCGTACTGAACGTGGGAGACATCGAAAAAACGGACGGCTGCGCGCAGGCTGCGGCCCTGGCGGATAAGTTTTAAGGGAGGACGGCGCAATGGCTAAGAAGGTTGTGATTCTCAATGGCAGTCCTCGCAAAAAGGGCAATACCTCCGCGCTGGTCAGGGCCTTCGCTGAAGGCGCGGAGAGCGCCGGGAACATGGTAACGGAGTTTTTCCTGGACGGCATGAATATCCATGGGTGCAAGGGCTGCTTCGGCGGTCACAGCGACAGGGCGTGTCCCTGCGTCCAGAAGGATGATATGGACCAGATTTACCCGGCAGTGAGGGAGTGTGATGTGGTCGTGCTGGCCACGCCGCTCTACTACTGGAATATGAGCGGCCAGCTCAGAACAGCGGTTGACCGCCTGTTCGCGCTGGAAGAGGGCGGCGGGAACCTTCTCAGAGGGAACGGCAGGTCGTCCGCGCTGCTGATGGCTGCGGAGGGACACGGCTTTGAGGATGCCGTCCTCTACTATGACCATCTGATGGAGCATCTGAAGTGGACCAATCTCGGTCATGTCCTGTGCGGCGGCGTTATGAATGTTGGGGACATTGTGGGCCGCAAGGAGCTGAATGAGGCCCGTGAGCTGGGCATGTCGATTTGAACCGTGAAGCCGCCGGGATTGACGTGGAAGCCGCCGAAGCCGCTGTTGTTATGAATACGGCAACGGTTAAATGCTAAAAATATAATCCCGATTATCATTTGAACAGGACTCATTTACACCACCTCCACAAATCCCAATTTGTTTTTATACTTGGATTCTCGACAAATGGGAATTTACTTAACAATATGTGCTGTTATAATTGTATAACTATATGAATTGATAGTAATCTTGATATTTTCAACTTCGCAATACCAATTTTTACCCTGCTTGTATATATTGCAATTTTTATCCAACACCTTATTTTTGCAATACTCAACAACATCTACGGTATCTATTTTTAGGTTTCTTCTAATTCTATCAACTCCCATTTCAGTTGTATGAATTTTGTCAACATTATCAAGTAATATCTTTTTATCTTCCATTCTTTCTTTTCCTCAAATCCCGATTTATGGAGCCAATTATAGCACAGGGTGCCAGTCATATCAATGTTCCTCTGTAGAAATCGCCGGAGTTATATTCCAGCAGCAGAAGGGACATTAATCCTCTCTTTGATACAAGGAGCAGGGACCGCGTTACCGCCGCGCATCTTTCCGCACGAATGGATACCGGACGCCCTCCTTCACCAGCTCCCCATACAGTCCCGGACGCCGGTAGGCGTCGCCAAAGGCTTCCCGTTCCCGGTAGTCCCGCAGCGTGTCCAGGTCCAGCTTCGCCAGATAGACCCCCTCACCGCCGGGGGCCTCCAGAACGCACATATCCCGCTCACCCTCATCCGCCCAGGCGACGCCGTCAAATACGGTCGAGCATCCGTTACAGTCCGGCACCCCTGCGGGATAGTTGCACGTGGCGATTGCCATCATGTTCTCAAACGCCCTGGCCCGGAGCTGGGACAAGCGGTTCAGCTCCATTGGACATGCGTTGGGCACCAGCGCCACCTCCGCGCCCCGGAGCATGAGCGTCCGGGCGCTCTCCGGGAATTCCCGGTCGTAGCAGATCATGGCCCCTACCCGCACCGGTCCGGCGCTGGTGTTCAGGTCCGATACGGCGAAGCCGTTCCCTGGCGTCAGGTTCCGCTCCGCGCCGAAGTCGCAGGTGTGGACCTTGGCGTAGCGCAGAACCTCCTCTCCCTTCTGATCGAAAAGGCACAGTGTGTTCCTCGGTCCGCCCTCCCATGCCTCCAGCAGGGTGACGCCGACGGCCATGTCCAGCTCCGCCGCCTTTTTCCGGAACGCCTCCATAAAGGGGCCTGCGGCGGGGATGGCCTCGGCGGTCCACTCCGCCGCAGGGCGGCCGTAGATGTTATAGCCGCTGCTCCACATCTCGGGGAACAGCGCGATGTCCGCTCCAAGGGCCTTGGCCTTCCCGCAGGCCGCCAGGCCCTTTTCCAGGTTGCCCTCCAGGCTGCCCGTGGGGGCGAGCTGGAGAAGGGCGATGTGTAGCTGTTTCATAAAACGGTTCCTCCTTTGTTTTATCCTGGTGGATAAGGTAAAATAAGTTGCGCAAATTGAAACAGGCGAAAAAGGAGGCATGGTTTGCAGATGTCTGCTAAAATGAAGTTGCGATACACCATATTGAAAGGAGACGGCAAACCATGTCAGAGAAGATTGTACAACTGAACGAGGAAGTAATCAAGGGGTAAATCAAAAAGCTGGTTCGGGGCAGTGTCGAGGAAACCCTCAATGAGCTATTGGAGGTGGAAGCCGAAAAACTGACTCAAGCGGCCCGCTGCGAATGCAGTGAGGTCCGTCAGGGGTACCGCAGCGGTTACTGTGATCGGAACCTCACCACCACCTCGGGAGTCGTCACGCTCCATGTCCCTCGCTTGAAAAAGGTGTCCCCAGCCACCATCAGCGAACTGAATATGAGCCTATGCCGAAATTAACGATGAACCTGGATGAGTTTACGGCCAGACAATACCGGCGCAGGCCAATTGAACCAGGGCCAAATAATTGGCGGCTTTTTTCTCAAAACGAACGAGCGGTTTGCGAAAGCGGTTGAAAAAAGAGTGTGTGACCTCAACGACTTTTTCCAGACCTTTGGCTTCTCAAAAAATCCCGCTGCCAACCATTTTGGGAACGTTCTGCGTACCGTGCTGCCGCTGCCGTACTCCCGTGGCAATGCCTTCCATTGACAGCCCGTTCGCAGCACATAGAATACCCCCTCCAGCGCTTTCCCCGCCAGCATTGGCTTGCGTCCCTGGCCCAAAGCATGGACATAGTGTTTTTTTGGATCCCGCTTTTTACCATACTTCTATTTATTGGGGATAGGCTCTATGTTTTAGGGCTTCCAAAGGGGCTGCCACACCCAGAACGGTAAGCCCCCGCACGAATTATGCGCATTTGAAAGTCTCTGCTTATCTCAGTACAAACTCCCGCACAACAAAAAGCAGCACATGAACGGGCTCAAAGGATACAGAGGGCTGTCATGGAATATTATCAGATCATTGCCAACAGAATAGCTTCTTTGTGCAAAAAGCGAGAGTATTCTATTGCCCGATTGGCTGCTATGAGCCACTTGAAGCAATCAACTGTGAGCAGTATCATGAATGGCGCATCTAAAGATCCCCAGATACAGACCTTGCATAAAATCGCAAACATGTTCAATATGATGGTGGCTGAGTTCCTGGATTTTCCGGCGCTGAATGAGGTGTCCTTTGACGATGATGAGCCAGATGAGCTGGATGATGAAGCCGGACCATGCAGGGACGCACACTGGGCGCCCCTGCACAGCTTATGCACTTCCGGAGATCATGCGTCAGAAATTGATCTCCATGTATATTGGCGGTATAGGGTTCCGTTCCTTATTGAATGTTCAGCGCATACGCATCCATCCCCGGCGCCAGCGAAAGGAAGGCTTCTACCGCCGCCTGCGCCTTTTCCTCCGCCTCGGCCAGCAGGCCGTTGTCAATGGCCCGCTGCTCCAGGATGGACTTCTGCTCAGCGGTAAAGCCGGTGTAGTCTTCAATGGTGATGGAATTGAAGATGTTGCTGCTCTCATCGAAGACCTGGATGCTGTCCTCCGGAATTTCATGGGAGAGGATCTTTCCGGCGGGCAGGGTCACAGTGACGGTTTTGCTCTCCTCGTCGATCTGGACGGCCACCTCCGACAGGTCCACTCCGGCCTTTATGACGCCGTCGTAGGAGACGATGAAGCTCTTGGTGGTAAAGGGCACCTTCCAGCCGTAGAAGTCAAGGTGGTTCTCAAAGCGTCCCATGTTGGTATAGTAGTAGGCCACCGTCCCCAGCTCCTGGATGGACCGCAGTTGCTCCCCCAGCAGGTCGCCGGTCACAACCGGCTCAGGCTCCTGGCCCTGGCGCAGGCCGTAGAGAAACGCAGAGAATGCCGCGCCTGCAATCAACGCCAATACGAATACGGCCAGCAGCAGCTTGGTCCGCAGCCGCATATGCTTTGCTTCAATTTCCACTTGATGTACCTCCGTTGTCGAATAAATGGTAAGGGAGTATGATTCCTGGATGAAAACATGGGAATCATATCGTATGATTTTAGCCGTTTTGTCCGCCGCCGCAGATGGTAGCCGCAAAACATGGCATATATTGCTTCCGGCCCTTCAGTTCAGAATAATATTATAGCGGAAACGCGGGAAAATAGCAAGATGGCGGAGAAATGAAAAAAATATGCCATGTGGTCAAAGATGTTGACACCGATTACAAGTTGGAACAGTTCCTGGCGGAAAACAATTTTATCCTGGAAACAGAAGGGGTGCCGGATGCAGCCTTTGAACTGCTGAACTTTGCGGAAATTGGCAGAGAACACCAGGAGCCGGAAGGCGGCATGCTCACCAGCTTCGGCTATGTGGAGCAGCACAGTGATCTGGTGGAAGCATATAAAACGCTGGATCTGACCGCAAAGATGCCGGATTACACGATCATCCTGGAGCTGCCGTTCACATTTCCGTTAGACTGCGAGGAGGATGTGGGTCCCCACCCTCCGGTACGCTTAGGCCCCTCCAATCATCTGGCTCAGCGTTTGACAGATATGGAACCGAAGGCCATGACCGCATACAAGGCCCTGCTGGAAGCCACGGACTGCAAGGACCTCCAGGGCCAAAACGCTCATGGCCTCGCTGGACGAATATATCTTCTCCCCGCAGTACAGATCCCCCGTCGAATTAGCGAAGGGGGATCTGTCTGTTGTCCTCTGCGACGAGGATGCGGCGACTCTCCTCCTGCACTTGAACCTATACCGATACGGGCAGGCTCTGATCCCCAAATGCGGCGGCGCGCTGACCTCCTACAGTCTGATCAGGCGTGACGGCCACCAGCCTGTCCGAACGATGTTTTCTGCTCCTTTACATAAAAATAGAGCGCATAGACTGGTTTCTATACGCTCTGACGCTGTGTTGTATTACTTATTCAGTATGTGATTGTGGTAATGGTTATTTCGAAAAACTGGAATTGATCTGGTCAATATCCGTTGACACATTCAACTCAAAGATATTTGGACTTTATCAAGCGGCGCCATGGGCGGCAAAGAATCTCTGGCGCTTCAGGACGGGTGGGAGGCCGTCGTTGGCGGAGTAGATCCGGCGGCGGCTCCAGCTGATGAAGTACCTCCAGCAGCCGATGGATTTCCCGCTCCTGAGCTGTTACCTGCTTGCGCAGCACCCCAGTTCCTTCGCAGCCTTCCCCGCTCCAATCTCCTTGGCCAGCTTTACTGCCTGCACCTTGTACTCGTTCTCATATTTCCTCTGTTCCTGCGCCATTTTATACACCGTCCTTACTCTCGTTATTTTATTCCTTTTCTGTGAGTTGGAGGTGTCAACTTTTTTGTACCTTATCCGTTCTTATCAGTATGATTCTCCTTTTTCCTCCGCCTTCTTCGCCACGCTGTTGGTATCCAGGGAATCCCGGAACACCACGAACCGGTCATACAGGAACTCCAGCGCAAAGTTCAGAACCATATTGATGACGGTGACCAGATACTCGTTCCACCCCAGCACGTCCGCCAGATAGTGTCCCAGCCAGGTGGACAGCGGCGTGAACACGCAGTAAAACGCAAACACCAGCGCCATCGCCTTCGGCACATTGTTGGCGGACTGAAAGGTGTATCGCCGGTTCAACGTGAAGTTCCACAGCACCGACAGCGCCAGCGCGATGAGATAGCAGGGCCAGTAGCTCCATGCCGTCAGCTCGTTGAGCAGGGAGAACGCCGCCAGTTCGATGACTCCGGCGGAGATGGAGAACAGGAGGAATTTCAGGGAACGCAGAATCTCCTTGCGATTCATGGCAGCTCGTCCTTTCTAACCATTCATGGTCCGGAAATTGGCCTTATTGCTGGCGTACAGCTTCCGGAACACGGCGTAATTCTTATCATATGCCGTCCTGTTGGCGGCGTTGGGCTGGAAGATACGCTCGACGGGGATCAGCGCGCCTACGGCATCCAGGTCTGGCGCCGCGCCCAGCCCCACCGCCATGACCGCCGCCGCGCCCACGCTCCCGGCGTTCTGGGGGCTGGCCGGGACCTCCACCATCCGCCCGGTTACGTCGGCTAAAATCTGCGCAGTCACGGCTGACAGCGCCCCGCCGCCTACGAACCGCACAGGGTCAGAGGTCTTCACCTTCCGCGCCTGACACTCCAGCATCCATCGCAGATGGAAGCATACCCCCTCCAGTACCGCACGGATCATCTCGGTCTTGCCGGTATCCAGCCGGATGTTGAAGAACATCCCCGCCGCCGCGGGGTCCTCGAAGGGGCAGCGGTTGCCATGGAGCCATGGGGTGAAGATCACGCCGCCGGACCCCGGTGGAATTTTTTCCACCGTCTCCGTCAGGTAGTCATAGAGGCTTGCGTATACCGTCTCCCGGCTTCCCGCAACATCCCTTTTCTCCAGGTAGACTCCGATCTCGTCCAGGGCCAGATGGTCCTTCACCCATTCCAGGCATTTCCCGGCGGTCTCCATCTCAGCGAAATAGTTGTACCGCCCCTTCCGCGCTCCCACGATGGCGGCGATCATGGCGTCCACGTCCACCAGCTGGCGGTCCGTCACCGTGGACACCCAGCCGGAGGTGCCGCAGTAAATGTGGGTGCTGCCCACCTCCGTGGCCCCGGCCCCAACGCCGATGAGGGACGCGTCCCCGCCGCCGCCGAACACAGGCGTACCAGCCGTCAGTCCCAGCTCCGCCGCCGCAGGGGCCGTCAGGCCACCCACCCGGTCCGCTGCCTGAATGACAGGCGGCAAGTGGGCCATATTCACGCCGAACATCCTGCACAGCGTCTCGCTCCACGCCCGCTTTCTGGTGTCGTAGAGCAGAGTCGCATAGGCGGAGTCCTCAGTCATCACCGCCCGGCCGGTACAGCGCAGCAGCAGGTACTCCTTTACGTCCAGCCACTTGTCCGCCCGGGCGAAGTTCGACTGCTCATGGGCCTGAACCCACTTGTATTTCCACACGGGATCCTTGACGCTGCTGGGCACCGCACCGGTGGCCTTCAGGCACCTCAGCAGTTTTGGGACGTTGGCTCCGGCGATCTGCGGGCCGTGGGCAAGGCCCTTTTTCAGCTCCTCCCCCGCCCGCTGGTCCATGTAGCTCATGGCGCGGCGCACGGGCATGCCCTCCCGGTCCGCCAGCACCAGCGCCTGCATCTGGGAGCAGAAGGACAGTCCCCCCACCTGCTGCGGACGCACGTCCGTTTTTGTGAACAGCTCCCTGGTGGTATGGCACATGGCCTGCCACCACTCCTCCGGGTTCTGCTCTGCGCCGCCGTTGTCCAGGAGATACAGCCCGTAGCCCTCCTGGGCGCTGGCCAGCAGAGAGATGCGCTCCTCTATTGAGAACAGACAGGTCTTTACGCCTGTCGTGCCGATGTCATAGGCCAAAGCGTAGGTCATTTGCTTTCCCTCCACACACTAGAAAACTGCTATTTTACCAGTACCGCTCAGTCTATGGATACCGCATAAAAGCCGACTCCAGGAATTTCAGCAATTCCCGCTCCAGCCGGGCCTCGTCCAGCTCTCCGCCGCCGTACAGCCGGAACCGCTCCCGGTAGTAATCGCAGCACCCGGCGAACTGGACCATCATCAGCAGGCTGTCAAAAAAGAACGCGAGCATGGCCGGGTCCATGTCCCGCCGTAGCGTTCCGCCGGCCTGCCCGCCGGCGATGGCGCGGGTATAGAGCCGCGCGGTGATACCCTCAATCTCGCCCGCAAGCTGTCTGGCCTCCTCTCCGCTGGAGGCGGCGATGGTGCAGTACATCCTCACATACCCGCCGTGCTCCCGCGAGAACCGGAGCAGCGCCCGAATGATCCGCCGGGCGTACTCCTTGAAGTCCGCTTCGCCCTCCGCAGCCTCCGCCAGCACTCGGTCCAGGGCCTCCAGGCTGCGGTCCAGGCAGGCGCGGAAAAAGCCTTCCTTGTCGCCATAGTATTTGTACAAAGCGCCTACGCTGATACCCGCTTTGTCGGTAATTTCCCGGATGTTCGCCCCGGTGGGACCGCGGAGGGCAAACTCCTCCACTCCGGCCTCCAGCAGCGACTCCAGCTTCTCCTCCGAGAGCTTTTTCAGCATTGGCCTTTCCTCTTGTAGGAGTGCAGGTAGACCATCCTCTGGAGCGCTGCGTCCGCCAGACTCAGAGGGCGGCAGCGGGGAAGCGTCTGGGCGTACAGCCGCGCGGCGCAGCCCTTGCGCAGCAGGGAGCGCACCGCCTCCACGTCGCTTTCCACACCTCCGGCGCAGAGCGCGCCCTGGCCCCGCAGCAACACCGCGTTCCGGCCGCCGACAGCCAGTCCCACCTGCGCTGCCTTTGGCCGGACGCACAGTACGTCCGCTCCCGCAATCTGCGCCAGGTCGTCCAGGTAGGGCCGCAGAAGGGGCCAGCCGTTGCTGACCGCCAGGACCTCCGGGGAGGCCTCGTGGGCGATGTACTGAAAATTTCCCGCCCGGTAGATGGCCGCGTGAAGGTCTGCGGCGGGCGGCAAGCGTCGGTCGCCGATATGGCAGCTCCTCCGCTCGCCGTTCAGCGTCAGCAGGAACGCGTCCCCGCGCCGCTCGCTGAAGCCGAAGTCCGGCGGCTCCGGCGCGGTCAGCTGGCCGTCCACCGCAGCCCGGACCCGCGCCTCACAGACCTCCTCCAGCGCCATCGCCGCGGCAAAGGCGTCCTCCATATCCCGGCCCAGGCACAGCGCCCCGTGCCGCCGCATCAAAAACGCCCGGCAATCCGGCCATTGGGCAACCTCCGCCGCCACCGCGCGGCGCAGGTGACTGGTCCCCGGCAGGCCGTACCCGGCGCAGGGCGCCCGCTTCCCCAGCAGAGGGTGGCTGAAGCCCGTCAGGGCCCGCCCTTCGATTCCGGCGACGCTGGCCCAGGTCTGGTGGGTGTGGATGATGAATCCGGCCTCTGGTCTCAGCCGGTAGGCGTCGGCGTGTATGCCCTTCTCGCTGGAGGGACTGACCGGCCCCTCGCAGCTCCCGTCTTCCATATTCACCAGCGCCAGCTGGTCCGCCCGCAGCCCATCATAGGCCAGCCCGCTGGGCGTGATAAGGAATTGGGTATCCGATACCCGGGCGCTGATGTTGCCCCAGGTGCGCTCAATCAGGCCCTCGCCTGCCAGCCGCGCCGCGGCCTCCAAAACGAGGTCCCGCGCTTTCAGCTCCGTCATACCTGTGCCTCCAGCGGCCCGCAGTTGGCGAGTACGCGATCGAAGCGGGACAGCACGTCGTCGATCATCTCCCCGGTGTAAGCCGCGCTGGTGTACAGCCGGGACCCGGCCAGGGTGACAATGCCCTCGGCCATGTAGGCCGCGCCCATATGCTCCATCTCCTTCTGGCGGATGCTGGTCTGCTTGAGGATCTCCGGGATGGTCCAGGGCCTCTTCCAGTCGATGCAGTAGTGCATGGTTCCGGCGTTGTCCAGATGGCAGATGGAGCCTTGGTTGAAGGCCACAAAGGGTAGCTTGTACTTCTTGATCAGCTCCTGCAAGCCTTGCGTCAGACGGTCGCCCATGCGCCCCGCCGTCTCGCAGGCGTTGGTGCGCTCGATCTCGCAGAGGGTGTAATATCCCGCCGCGCAGGAAATAGGCGTAGCGGCCATGGTGCCGCCGCACATGGCCTTGGGGATTTTCTTTCCGGAAGAATCCAGCCCCGCCCCCAGATGGGCCATGCAGTCGGCGTGGCCGCCCACGCCGCCCGCGCCGGGGTAGCCGCCCGCGATGATCTTGCCGAATACCGTCAGGTCCGGGTCCACCCCAAAGAAGCCCTGGGCCCCGCTGAGGCCGATCCGGAACCCGGTGACCACCTCGTCGAAAATGAGCAGCGCGCCATACTGCCGTGCCAGCCGCGCCGCGCCCCGTACAAACTCCCGGCTGACGGGTCGGGTGCCGCTCTCAGGGCCCACAGGCTCCAGATACACCGCCGCCGTGCCGCCGTCCAGCCGGTTGGCCTGCAGCTTTCGCTCCAGGTCCTCCAGGTCGTTGGGAAAGAACTCGTTGGTATGCTTGAAGACGAAGCTGGGCACGCCCTTGGACATGATGCCCTTGGTGCCGGGGACCCGCATCCCGTAAGCAAGCTGGTCCGACCAGCCGTGGTAGGCCCCGCCCATTTTCAGGATGTTCTTCTTTCCGGTTTTCAGCCGTGCAATCCGGGCGGCGCACATGGCGGCCTCCGTGCCGGAGCCAAGCATCCGGAACATCTCCACCGAGGGCACCAGGTCGGAAATTTTCTTCGCCAGCTTGTACTCATACTCGTGAAACAGCCCTGTGGACGGCCCGCAGGTGTTCAGCAGCTCAATGACCTGACCGCGCACCTCCGGGACGTTGCTGCCCAGGATGGTGGGGCCCCCGGCCTGGAGCAGGTCGTAGTACCAGTTGCCGTCAAGGTCCCAGAGTCTGGCTCCCTCCGCCCTGGTGATGACGATGGGGAAGGGGTAGTTGAAGGCGAGGTTGTGCTGCACCCCGCCGGGAATGACCTTCTTTGCCTGGGAGATCATCTCCCTTGACCTGGGGCATTTGGTGTTGAAGTAGTTCTCCACATAATCCGCCAGCTTGTCCCGGCGGATGGACCAGACAGGCTTTCGGATCAGCCCGTCCAGCTGGCGGGTGACCTCCGCTGCGTCCAGGTACTGGTCGATTGCGAAACCATTGTAGGCCATAGCTGCATATCCTCCTTGATCTCATCTTGTGAACAAGAATTCACGTCATGCATTCAGCGTACCACAACAGGAAGCAAATGTCAATGGAAAGCATATCCGGCACTGGGAAAACAATTTCTATCGCGCAATTTCTCAGAATAACAGAAACCGTGTAGGGGAGAGCGATGCTCTGACGGCTGCTATGTGCAGCGGAAAGCAAGCGAACGGCTTGGAGGGCGGCGTTTTACGCCGCCCTCCTGCGATTTCTTTGATTGGGACGATGGTTTCTATCAGACTGCCAGCAGTCCAGCGGTCCGCAGGCTGGCCAGCAGCGCGTTGAACTGCGCCACAAGGTTGGCTTCGCTGGCTGCGTCCGCCACGGCGGCGGCGGGGGTGATCGCAGCGTCCAGACCTCTGGGCCCTCTGGGCCCGGTGGGGCCGGTGGGGCCGGTGGGACCCATGGCGCCCATAGCTCCCGCCGCACCGGTAGGACCAACAGGCCCAGCAGCGCCAGCGGTTCCCGGAGCGCCAGTGGGGCCCGTAGGGCCGGTAGGACCGGCAGGCCCCATAGCGCCCGCAGCTCCCGCTGCGCCGGTAGGCCCTACAGGCCCGATAGGACCTGCTGCGCCAGTCGCGCCGGCGGCCCCGGTAGCGCCAGCCGCGCCGGCGGGGCCCATGGGGCCAGTGGCGCCCGGCAGCCCCATAGGGCCCATGGGGCCCACAGGACCCGCCGGGCCGGGCAGACCTCTGGGACCTCTGGGACCGGGCACACAGCATACGGCGCCGCAGCCGCAGCAGGGACTGCCGCAGGAATCTGCGCAGTGTTCACCGCAGGGATCATTCACATAATGGTTGTATCTCATTGGGGGAACTTCCTCCCTGTATCTCAAGTGGCAGGAACAGACCAGTCCCGGCAGACCAGGGGTCTGCCTGCCCAATCCCATTGTATGCGCCGGGAGCGAAGAACGAGCCTCCCATCCGGAGGAAAATCCGCCGTTACTCGAATGCCGTCCGCCTGCGCCGCCCTGCGGAACTGCGGCCGGCGCATATGCCTATTACCTGCCATCCAGCGTCTCCAGCAGCTCTCGCCGGATAGAGAGGATGCGGGAGACATGAAAATTCGTCACGACGTCCGCCTCCATGACGGAGTCCAGCGCCCGCTGATCTCTGACCGTCGCCCCGCAGGCGGCCAGCCGCCGCCTGTTTTCCAGGCTGAGCCGCCCGGGCCGCTCCAGCTGGGAGAGGACCTCCAGGTGGGAGACGAGCTCCCTGGCTGTCCGCTCGCAGGCGCGGTAACGCTCCAGCTCCTGCTTCTGCTGCCGCAGGTGCAAAATCAACCGCTGGTTGGCGAAAATGGACAAGTGCCTTTCCAGATCATCGATGCAGGCGTTCATGGCTTCCGCGTCAGGCAGGTTGGCGTCGCCGTCGAACATGTCCTCCAGAAATGCCAGCACATCCTTGTCCAGCCGTTCCATCGCCGCACGGATCTTCCGCCGGTTGTCGTAGGGAAATACCAGCATGTTGATAAGCATTCCGACTCCCAGGCCAATGGCGGTGTCCCAGATACGCCCCAGCGCGTAGGCGATGGGGGCCATGTCCGCGTCGGTGCATGTCATCACCAGGATAAAGCAGGGCAGCGAGGGGGAGGCGGATGGGTAGAACATATTATAAAAGGCGATAATGAAGATGACGCCAATCAGCACGGAGGTAAGCGGTCCTGTGGGCAGCGCCAGCAGGATGACCCCTGTTATGATGCCGGCGATCACACCCACCGTCTGGCTGATGCAAGTCTCCAGGGATTCCCGGAAGGTGGGCTGCACGGCGGCCATTGCGCCCAGCATGGCAAAGATCAGCCGGGAACTGGTAGCGCCATATGGTTCCACCAGGATCATGGCGATGATAATAGCCACAGCGGTCTTGACGGTCCGCAGTCCGACCCGGAGCTTTCTTTTTTTCATGTTCCTGCCCTTGCTTTCTGAGAGAATGCTTTATCATAGCATGAATTTTCAGGACTGTCAAATAAAGGGGCCTCGCTGTCACGGAAATCAATTTTGCAGGGGCGCATGATATCCGCCCCTGTAAGGATTAATCTACCGTACTGAAATCTGCAAAACGAAAAATTGATTTCCGTGCAGTTTTACCAACCCGTATTGACTTTTCTGGATGCCTATATTACAATATTAACAATACGGGAAGGTATTCATGTGGAGTTTGCCGTCCAGGAAGGGAGCCGCCATCAATTTCCCGAGGAGCCGTTTGTTTTGAAAGATTCTTGATAAGTTGCCTGGAGACATCACGAAAAGAGATAAATCCGGTTTTATCGGGCAGCTATCCGTTATGGATAGCTGCCCGTCCTGGCTTTTTGTATCAGCTCCCGCGTCAAAAGCAGGTTTCCTCGTTCGCATGGCTCCGGCTGAGGCTGAACTACAAAATTTCCGTATATTTTTTCATCAAAACATTGACGGCAGCGATGGAAAGTGATAAAGTAAATAGAAATCAGGCCAAGGGCCGATACACAGAAATGGAGACCGCATATGGAACGCTACTACCAACCCGAAATCGAGACCGCCTCCCGGGAGCAGATCCTGGCGTGGCAGGACGAGCGCCTGGTAAAGCAGGTGCGGCACGTGTGGGACAACGTGCCCTACTATCGCAGGAAGATGGAGGAAAAGGGGGTCACGCCTGACAGCATCCAGGGCGTGGAGGACCTCTATAAGCTGCCCTTCCTCACCAAGGACGACCTGCGGGATGCCTATCCCTACGGCCTGCTGGCCAAGCCCCTGGCGGACTGTGTGCGCATTCAGTCCACCTCCGGTACCACCGGGCGGCGGGTGGTGGCGTTCTATACCCAGCATGACATCGACCTGTGGGAGGACTGCTGCGCCCGCGCCATCGTCGCGGCGGGCGGCTCCAGCAAGGACGTGTGCCATGTCAGCTATGGCTACGGCCTCTTCACCGGCGGTCCCGGCCTCAATGGCGGCAGCCATAAGGTGGGCTGTCTGACCCTGCCCATGTCCTCCGGCAATACGGACCGGCAGCTGCAATTCATGGTGGACCTGGGTTCCACCATCCTGTGCTGTACCCCGTCCTATGCCGCCTATCTGGCGGAGAGCATCCATGAAAAGGGCCTGCGGGACCAGATCAAACTGAAAGCAGGCATCTTCGGCGCGGAGGCGTGGAGCGAGGAGATGCGCCGGGATATCGAGGCGAAGCTGGGTATCAAGGCATACGACATCTACGGCCTCACCGAGACCAGCGGTCCGGGCGTCAGCTTTGAGTGTTCGGAGCAGACCGGAATGCATATCAACGAGGACCATTTCATCGCGGAGATCATCGACCCTGATACCGGGGAGGTCCTGCCCGAGGGCAGCAAGGGTGAGCTGGTGTTCTCCTCTATCACCAAGGAGGCGTTCCCGCTGCTGCGCTACCGTACAAGGGATATCTGCGTCCTGACCCGGAAAAAGTGCTCCTGCGGGCGCACCCATGTGAAGATGAGCAAACCCATGGGCCGCAGCGACGACATGCTGATTGTCAAGGGCGTGAACGTGTTCCCGTCCCAGATCGAGACGGTGCTGCTGGAGCAGGGCTATCCCGCCAACTATCAGATCATCGTGGACCGGGTCAACAACTCCGATACCCTGGAGGTCATGGTGGAGATGACGGCTGAGAACTTCTCCGACAGCCTGGGCGAGATCACCGAGATGGAGAAGAGCCTTGTGGCGTCCCTGAAGGCCATGCTGGGCATCTACGCCAAGGTGCGTCTGGTGGCTCCCAAGACCATCACCCGCAGCGAGGGCAAGGCGGTCCGCGTCATCGACAAGCGGAAGATTTAAGGAAAGAGAGGAATAGAAGACATGACCATACAACAGTTATCCGTATTTTTGGAGAACCGTGCGGGACAGCTCAACAAGGTAACGGAGCTTCTGGCGCAGAACAATGTGGATATGCAGGCGCTGAATATTGCGGAGACCTCTGACTACGGGGTCCTGCGGCTGATCGTGGATATGCCCCAGAAGGCGGCCGCGCTCCTGCGGGAACACGGATTCATCGTCCGGGAGACGCCTGTGGTGCAATCGCCCGTCCCCGACCGTCCGGGCGGGTTGAACGCCGTGCTGCGCGCCATCGCGGAGGCGGATATTGACATTGAGTATATGTACTCCGTGCTGGGCCAGCGGAACGGTCTGGCTTATATGGTCTTCCGCGTGGACGATACAGAGAAGCTGGACAGCGTGTTGGCGGGATTGGCGTAGGGGGCGGACCGCCCCTGCCGGCCCGTCTGCGGCGCAGGACCTTGACCATAGCATACCAACAAGGAAAAAGGAAGAAACAGTCATGCAAGAAATGAGCAGAAAGAACAAGCTTTTCACCGACTCCGTCATCCGCCGGATGACACGCATCGCCATTGACGTGGACGCCATCAATCTGGCCCAGGGATTCCCCGACTTTGATCCCCCCAAGGCCATGCTGGACCGTCTGGCGGAGGTCAGCCATCTGGGGCCCCACCAGTACCCTATCACCATGGGCGCGCCCAACTTCCGGGAGGCCCTGGCCCGCAAGTGCGGCCGATTCATGGGCCGCAGGCTGGACCCCAACGCGGAAATCGTCGTTACCATCGGCTCCACGGAAGCGATGGTGGATACCATCTTCGCCCTGACCAACCCCGGCGACAAGATCATCCTGTTCTCTCCTTATTTTGAGAACTATCACGCCCAGGCCATCCTGGCGGACTGCGAGCCGGTTTATGTCCCCCTGGTTCCCCCTGCCTTCGGCTTCGACCCCAACGTGCTGGAGGACGCCTTCAAACAGGGGGCGAAGGCCATCCTCATCTGCAACCCCTCCAACCCCAGCGGCAAGGTGTTCACCTATGACGAACTGAAGCTGATTGCGGACCTGTGCATCAAATATGACGTCTACGCCATCATGGACGAGGTCTACGAGCATATCATCTACGATGATAACAAGCACATCTATATGAACTCCCTCCCTGGCATGTGGGAGCGGACGGTCAGCTGCTCCAGCCTCTCGAAGACCTATTCCGTCACCGGCTGGCGTCTGGGCTACGCCATTGCCCCCAAGGAGCTCATGGACCGCATCAAGCAGTACCACGATTTCAACACGGTGGGCGCGCCCTCTCCGCTGATGGAGGCCGCAGTTGTGGGGCTGGATATGCCGGACAGCTACTATGAGGAGTTTGGAGCTCACTACGCCCATATGAAGAAGCTGTTTACCGACGGCCTGCGGAATATCGGCATCCCCTTCACTGACCCCCAGGGTGCCTACTTCGTCCTGGCCAACATTGGTCCGTACCTGAAGAAGGGACAGACCGACGTGGAGTTCTGCGAGGAGATGGCCCGTAAGGTGGGCGTTGCCTGCGTCCCCGGTACGTCCTTTTTCAAGGAGGACGTCCAGGACATCGTCCGTGTCCATTTTGCCAAGAAGGACGAGACCCTCATGGAAGCGCTCGACCGGCTGAGCCATATTAAGGAGAAAATGGCGTAAGAGGCGTACTTTTTCTTTGTGGACAAAGAAAAAGTACCAAAAAGAAAAACTTTTTACCCGCCCGATGGGCCGTGGGACGGAGTGCGTACTCCTCCCATGGCCTGTTTTTATAGG
>JAAWQM010000103.1 GCA_022800525.1 Oscillospiraceae bacterium | reverse complement strand
AGATTTCTCATGGTGGATTGTTTCCTCCTTTTTGTTTTGGTAGCAAGGGGATTTTTTACTAGCTGAACTTTTTTCTGCAAAATACGGAAAAAGTTGCGGGAAATGTCGCATTTTGGAGACTTACAGCCAATCTGTCATCCCCTTACCGGATGGTGGAGGGAGGGGGAGGCCGTTGGGGCGCAAGGGGTTCGAGATTTTAAAAAGAAAGTCTGGTAGCAAAAATATGGGGTTTGGTAGCAATTGATTGATTTATGTAAACTGCACATCCCCGCTGTTAACTGGGGGAGTTCTGGTAGCACGTTGGGAAAGTCTGGTAGCAGGTGGTAGCAGGGAGAGGAGGCAACTGCTTTGCAGGCCGAAAAATGTTAAAAAAAGCAAGAAACCGAAGATTTCTCTTCAGCTTCTTGCAAAACAAACGATTAAATCAAGAAAAGTTTACATAATTCTGATTTGGACAGATTTGTTGCAATGACAGAAGCTCAGCGCCGTCCTCCGATTAATTTGCGCAGCCACAGGAGATCATCCTTGCCGACGATCCTGCACAGGTACCACATGCCCCCCAATAGAAGAAGATAGCACCCGCCCGCAAAAAGGATGCCGTCCGCCAGTGCGGCGATACTGCCAGCCGCTATTGTACAGACTGCCGCCAACGCCGGTTTTCCTACAGCTATCCGGATGCCTGAAGCAATCATCAGCCGCCGCAGGCTCAGAGCGAAATTGACGAGATGGCTGACAGCGAAGCTGACATAATACCCGTCCAGCCCCAATCCCGGCAGCAAACACCACAGGAATACAACATCCAGAAAAGATGTAAACGTATTGTACCGTGCGTTGGCGTTCTGCTGACCCAAGCCCTTGCACATGGAATCCACCAAGGTATCCATATAGAGCATTGGCACAAAGGGAGCGTAAAGACGCAGGAGCCATCCCACCTGCTCATCCTGATAAAGCAGCTCCCCCAGCGGCTTTGCCAGCGCGAAGAGCATTCCGCCCGCGCACAGTCCGAACAGCATAGCCACCCGCAGGCCCTGCTTTGCCAGATACTGTACCCGGTTCCTGCTGCCCCTGGCGGCGCACTGGGAAAACTCCGGTACCAGCAGCTCCGCCAGCGAGAACAGAACCGCCGCCGGGAACATCAGCACCGGGAACACCATGCCCCGGATCATGCCATAGTCCGCCATTGCGTTGACAGTCCCGGCGAAAAGCGCCAGCCGCCGGGGAATAATGAGGTCTTCGATGGTGTTCAGGCCGGACCGCAGCGTATCGGCCAGCGCCAGCGGCAGGGCAACCCGCAGAATGGAGCCGTACGGCGGACGCTGGCGGTCCTTGCTTCTGGTTCTGGTCCGCAGCATAATCAGCGCCAGAAATCCCAGCACATCCGCCGCGCAGCTCCCCGCCACTACGGAAAAGGATGCCTGTCCGGAGTCCGCGCCTGCCCATTGCGAGAGCAGCGCAAACGTAACGCCCATGGAGCATCCCTGTTCCAGGAAGGATACCGCTACCATCGTGCCTACCCGCTCGGCGGCAGTGTAGTAACCGGTCATGACACCATGCAGGCATCGCACCGGCAGGAACAGCGCGAAAAAGCGCAGCGATGCGGTAGCGGCCCGGTCGCCGATCCAGACCTCACACAGCCAGGGCGCGGCGCACCACAAAGCGGCGGCCGCCGCGCCGCCGAAAAGAAGGCTGTACTGGCAGCAGCCGGAAAGCACGCTGTGGACATTGCCCGGTTTTCCCCGGCCCAGTTCCCCGGCGGAAAGGTACATCGCGCAGGTCCGTACACCCGCTGACCCTACGGTGAAGGACAGAGCGGTAACGGAGAGGACCAACTGAAGGAGACCGATTCCAGCCGCGCCGATACGGCTGGAGAGATAGACCTGGAAGCTTATAGCGGCCAGCCGCAGCAGAAAGTTTGCGACGGTCAGGAGTATCGTACTGTAGAAGATCGTATTGCCTTTTTTCACATCCACACCCCCCTATATTTATATGGGGGCGGCAAGATGAAATGCGGACAAAGTAAAAAATCTGCGAAGCAGCATAAAAGCCTGCTTCGCAGATTTTGGTGAAATGAGTCGGAATGTCCTCAGCCGGCGTACTGCGCGTAACGGGCGATCATGGCAGCTGTTTCGGCGCGGGTCGCTGTGCCTCCGGGAGCCAGCATACCGTCAGAGCCCTGCATGATGCCGTTGGCAACCGCCCAGGACATGGCGGTCTGCGCATAGCTGCTGACCGTACCGCTGTCGCTGAAACGGCTCAGGCCGTCTGTGGAGCTGGGGCTTCCGGCGTCTCTCCACAGCATAGTGGCAAGCTGCTCACGGGTGATACTCTCTGTCGGGTTCGTTCCATCGGATATCCCCTGCTGCATGGCCCACTGCATTCCCTGCTCATACCAGACGGCGCCTGAGTCTGTGCTTACGCTGTGCAGTCTGGCGAGTATGGTCCAGATCATTGCGCGGCTGGTCGTTTCATACGGCGAGAACTCGGCGCTGGATACGCCGCTCATCAGATTATGCTTCCAGACATAGTCCACGCTCTCATAGAACCAATCTCCGCTGTGGATGTCGGTAAAGGGGACTGGCGTGGGATTTGGTACAGTCTCGGGAGGAGTGCCAGGGACACTGGGTTCAACGGAGGGGACGCTGGGCTCTGGCGTCTTGTTTTCCTCTGGCTTGGGGGTCTCCGTTGGCGTAGAGGTGCTGGGTTTCGACGGCGTCACGGGCCGCGTAGGCGGCGTTACAACGGGCGGTACAGGGTTATCCGGGTTATCGGGATTGTCCGGGTTGTCCGGATTGTCCGGGTTATCGGGATTGTCCGGGTTGTCCGGATTGTCCGGGTTATCGGGATTGTCCGGGTTATCGGGATTGTCCGGGTTATCGGGATTGTCGGGGTTGTCGGGATTGTCGGGGTTGTCGGGATTGTCCGGGTTGTCGGGATTATCCGGGTTGTCGGGATTATCCGGGTTGTCGGGATTATCCGGGTTGTCGGGATTATCCGGGTTGTCGGGATTATCCGGGTTG
>JAAWQM010000036.1 GCA_022800525.1 Oscillospiraceae bacterium | reverse complement strand
TGGGCGCCCGGCAGTTTGAATGCACGATCACACTGGCCCTGCCGGAGCGCACCACGATCGAGCTTCAGGCATACTCCACGACCCCCAGCATCCCCGGCGCGGACAGTGTCCAGCTGGCCAGCGGCGCCTCGGGCGCTTCCATGCTGGTCGTCCGGCTGGGCGACTGAACGGGGCCATCATTCCGAACAGATAGAGAAAGGGCTCCCGCCGGTAAAACCGGCGGGAGCCCTCGGTTTGCTGATAGAGCCTGCTACCTTATAAAAAAGCTGACAGACTACTCCCCAGGTGCAGCCTGTCAGCTTATCATGCAATAAGTGGTTAAAATCGATTTTTCGGCCCCCTCGGGTTTCGCCGTTCCCCTTCCGCCGCGAGTCCAGCGAAGCGAGTCGCGGTGGAAAGCGAAGAAATCCCCACCAAAGTGCAGTTTTCGGCAAAGCCGGAAACGGAACGGTGGTGGGGATTTCTGAGCTGGCACGCCGTGAGGGATTCGAACCCCCGGCCTTCTGGTCCGTAGCCAGACGCTCTATCCAGCTGAGCTAACGGCGCGTGTCCTCTCAGACAGCTTCTGTATATTACCACACATTTCCGGAAAAAGCAAGAGGAAAATGAAAAATTTTTAAAATTTTTTCTTTCTTCCCTCCGCCGGGCATCCTGCGGGGCGGCCGCCCGGCCGCCCCGCAGAGTACTGTTCAGCCGATCAGGCTCTTCCCGTCCATCTCCGGCGGGCAGGCCAGACCCATGATATCCAGAATCGTGGGAGCAATGTCCGCCAGGCGTCCGGGGTGGAGCTTGGCGTCCGCGCCTACCAGGATGAAGGGCACCAGATTGGTGGTATGGGCGGTCATGGGGGAACCGTCGGGCTTCTGCATCTCCTCGGCGTTGCCGTGGTCGGCGGTAATCATCGCGATGCCGCCCATGGCACGGGTGGCGTCCACCACGCGTCCCACGCAGGCGTCCACCGTCTCCACTGCCTTCACAGCGGCGTCAAACACCCCGGTGTGGCCCACCATGTCGCAGTTGGCGAAATTCAGGATGATGACGTCATAGTTCCCGGACTCAATGCGCTCCACGCACTTGTCCGTCACCTCCACCGCGCTCATCTCCGGCTGGAGGTCGTAGGTCGCCACCTTGGGGGAGGCCACCAGCACCCGGTCCTCGCCAGGGAACACGGCCTCGCTGCCGCCGTTGAAGAAGAAGGTCACATGGGCGTACTTCTCCGTCTCGGCGATGCGCAGCTGGGTCATCCCCATGGCGCTCAGGTACTCGCCCAGGCCGTTCTTCACCAGATTCCGGGGGAAGGCCACCTGGACGTTGGGCATGGTGGCGTCGTACTCAGTGGTGCAAATGTAGGTCAGGGGGAAGATTTCCCGGTTGAAGCCGTCGAAGGCGGGGTCCACAAACACGCGGGTGATCTCCCGGGCGCGGTCGGGGCGGAAGTTGTAGAAGATGATGCTGTCGTTGTCGGAGATCATGCCCTCGCTGTCGCAGACCACCGGCTCCACAAACTCGTCCGTGATGTTGTTGGCGTAGCTCCGGGCCACCGCGTCCACTGGGTCGGGATTCTGGATGCCCCGGCCATAGACCATGGCGTCATAGGCCTGCTCCACCCTGTCCCAGCGCTTGTCGCGGTCCATGGCGTAATACCGGCCCATGACGGTGGCGATTTTGCCCACGCCGATCTCCCTGCACTTGGCCACGGTCTCGGCCACAAAGTCCTTGCCGCTGGTGGGGGACACGTCGCGGCCGTCCAGGAAGGCATGGATATACACCTTCTCCAGCCCCCTCCGCTTCGCCATCTCCAGCAGGGCCCACAGGTGGGTCTTGTGGGAGTGGACGCCGCCGTCGGACAGCAGGCCGTACAGATGCAGGGAGCTGCCGTTTTCCTTGCAGGCGTCCATGGCGGCGCAATAGGCGGGGTTCTCAAAGAAGCTGCCGTCCTCAATGGCGCGGGTGATCCGGGGCAGGTCCTGGTAAACCACGCGGCCGCCGCCGATGTTGGTGTGGCCCACCTCGCTGTTGCCCATCTGACCGTCGGGCAGGCCCACGTCCAGCCCGGAGGCGGACAGGGTGGTGTGCCCGCACTCTGCGAACAATTTGTCCAGGACAGGGGTTTTGGCGTGGGCGACGGCGTTGCCGCCGGTGTCCCTGGCCAGACCGAAGCCGTCCATAATAATCAGGGTCGTCGGAGTTTTATTCATAGCTAACCTCGAATTTGTCAAATTTTGGGGGCCGCATTGCCAGAGGCGGTACCTGCCTGAAGCGGCAGGTACCGCGCACAAAGGGACCGCCGCCGTATTACCGGCCCGGCGGCCTGCGGCTTACTCCTGGTTGGCGGCGTTGACAATGTCAACGAACTGGTCCGCCTTCAGGGCGGCGCCGCCGATGAGGCCGCCGTCCACGTCGGGCTGGGCCAGCAGCTCAGCCGCGTTCTTGGGATTCATGGAGCCGCCGTACTGGATGGTGATGGAGCGGGCCACCCGCGCGCCGTACAGGTTGCGGATGACGGCGCGGATGCTGGTGCAGACCTCGGCGGCCTGCTCGGCGGTGGCGGTCCTGCCGGTGCCGATGGCCCAGATGGGCTCATAGGCGACCACGCATTTGCGCACCTTCTCGGCGGTGACGCCGGCCAGGGCGGACTTGACCTGCAGGGCAATCAGCTCCATGGTCACGTCCATCTCCCGCTGCTCCAGGCTCTCGCCCACGCAGATGATGGGGTGCAGGCCCGCCTCCAGGGCGGCATGTACCTTCTTGTTGACGGTCACGTCGGTTTCGCCGAAGTACTGGCGGCGCTCAGAGTGGCCGATGATAACGTATTTGACCCCCAGATCCTTCAGCATGTCGGCGGACACCTCGCCGGTGTACGCGCCGCTGGGCTCATAGTACAGGTTCTCCGCGCCCACGGCCACCCGCATGTCCTTGAATGCCTTCAGGGCGGCGGGAATGTTGACGAAGGGCACGCACACCACCACCTCGCACCACTTGGCGCGGGGCAGGATTGGCTTGAGCTCCTCTGCGAATTTCTTGGTGTCGGAAGCGGTCTTGTTCATCTTCCAGTTTCCGGCGATGATGGTCTTACGGTATCTACGGTTCATGTCGATCTTTCTCCTGTTTCAATCAATATATATTAGAGTAGGCTAATGGTGATGATCGTTTTTCCTCAGTACGTCAATCAGGTCTTAGCCCGCTGAACATGTTGAAATAAGATGAAAAGCAGCGCTCCGGGAACTTTTCCGCAGGCTTCCCGGTCAGATGGGGCCGCCATCGCTGTCCGGCGCGCCGGGCCGTTATTTGTCCAGCAGGCAGGCCACGCCGGGCAGCTCCTTGCCCTCCATGAACTCCAGGGAGGCGCCGCCGCCGGTGGAGATGTGGGTCATCTGGCCGGCATAGCCCAGCTGCTGCACGGCCGCCGCGCTGTCGCCGCCGCCGATGATGGTGATGGCCTCAGTCTTGCTCAGGGCCTCGGCCACGGCCTTGGTGCCTGCCGCGAACTTCTCAAACTCGAAGACGCCCATGGGACCGTTCCAGATCACGGTGCCCGCGTCCTTCACGGCGTCGCAGTACAGCTTCACGGTCTCCGGTCCGATGTCCAGGCCCTGCCAGCCGTCGGGGATCTGGCCGTTGGGAACGACCTTGCTGTCCGCGTCGGGGGCGAATTTGTCCGCGATGACGGTGTCCACAGGCAGGAGGAGCCTGACGCCCTTGTCCCTGGCCTTCTGGACCATCTCCAGGGAGTAGGACTTCCAGTCCTCCTCCAGCAGGCTGTCGCCCACGCTGCCGCCCTGGGCGGAGGCGAAGGTGTAGGCCATGCCGCCGCCGATGATGATGGTGTCGGCAATCTCCAGCAGGTTGTTGATGACGCCGATCTTGCTGGACACCTTGGACCCGCCCAGGATGGCCACCAGGGGACGCTTGGGGTTGGCCAGGGCGCCGCCGATGAAGTCCAGCTCCTTCTGGATGAGGAAGCCGCTGACGGCGGGCAGGAAGGCCGCCACGCCGGCGGTAGAGGCGTGGGCGCGGTGGACGGCGCCGAAGGCGTCGGAGACGTAGAGACCGTCCGGACCGGCCAGCGCGGCCATAGCTTTCGCTAACTCAGGGTCGTTCTTGGTCTCGCCCTTGGCGTAGCGGGTATTCTGCAGCAGCATGATCCCGCCGGGCTGCAGGGCCGCCGCCTTGGCCTGGGCGTCGGGTCCGACCACGTCGGTGCCGCCGGCCAGGATGACCTCCCTGCCCAGCAGCTCGCTCAGGCGCTTTGCCACTGGCTCCATACGCAGCGCCTCCAGGCTCTTCTCCCACTTCTCCCTGGTGAGGGAGGCGGGGTCCTTGCCCTTCTCGGTCTGCTTCTTCACCCACTTCTCAAAGTCGGGTTCCGGCTTGCCCATGTGGGAGCAGGCGATGACCGCCGCGCCCTGGTCCAGCAGGTACTGGATGGTGGGCAGGGCCGCGCGGATGCGCTTGTCGTCGGTGATGACGCCGCTGCCATCCTTGGCCATGGGGACGTTGAAATCGCAGCGCAGCAGGACCTTCCTGCCCTTCACGTCAACATCCCTGACAGTTTTCTTGTTGTAGTTCATGATTGTGCAGCTCCTTTCAAACTTTAACTTATGAAATTTGTTTGATTGGTTCTATTTTATGATTCCGCTGGGATCTCCGCCATTTCCCCCACGCCCAGCAGACCGGGGAACCCGTTCTGCCGGAGGGCCTCATAGATGAGGATGGCGGCGCTGTTGGCAAGATTCAGGCTGCGGGCGGCATCCGCCATGGGGATGCGGACGCAGCGCTCCCGGTGCCGCTCCCGGAAATCCAGGGGCAGTCCGGCGGTCTCCTTTCCGAAGAACAGCCAGCTGTCCGGCGAAAAGGCGGCCTGGGTATAGTCCTTGGGAGCCTTGGTGGTGGCAAGCCACAGGTCCTCCCCCGCCTGGGGATATTTCCGGAAGAGGGCGGGCAGGTCCGGATGGACCTCCACCTCCACCAGATGCCAGTAGTCCAGGCCCGCCCGCTTCACGGCCCGGTCGGACACGTCAAAGCCCAGAGGCTCCACCAGATGCAGGCGGCTGCCTGTGGCGGCGCAGGTGCGGGCGATGTTGCCGCAGTTGGGCGGGATCTCCGGTTCCACAAGTACGATTTGCAGCATGCGCTTCCCGCCTCCCCGCTCAGCGTTATTGTTCCCTCCGTTTTCGCAAAGCTCATTGTAAAACAAATTCTTCACAAATTCAAGCGTTATCCCACAATTTTTTTCTAAAAATTTGCCGGTTTTCCAACCCCTGGAAAGTCTTTTCCTGAACTGACAAATTTCCGCGGCCGGTTCGTGGAAACATTGTGCAAAAAGCAGTATACGGAACTGGTATTCCTTATATGAGACGGAAAATGTGCGAAAATTTTGAAAATTCCACTTGCATAAACTGCCGCTTCTGATATAATGGTAGTAAGAGGAGCCATGGAGCATTTATTTTAGGCCCGCCCTTCCCCCGCCCCGGGGCGGACGGGAAAGCCGGCGGCGGCGAGGAGGCACGCGTCATATGGACAATAAAAAGTGTATCGTGATCTTTCTGACTGAGGATACGGCCCGGACCTACGACGGAAAACCCCTGATGCTGCAGGACGTGTTATTTTGTCCCATACTGAACTGGTGTATGCGGGCGTGGATGAAAAAAGGCGTCCGGCGGTTTTTTGTTGTCTGCGACAGCGCCAGTCTGGAGGAGGTGGCCGCCTGCTTCCCCGAGGAGGCCGCCGCCGTGGCGGGCACTGCGGAGGACTATGAGCGCGACATCGCCGAGTTCGCCAGGGGCTGCTGGATTGAGGAGGTCCGGGAGGCCATGCTGCCCATGGGCAGCATGATGCTCTCCTTCCACACGATCCCCGAGCTGGTCCGCCTCCAGCAGGCCGCCAAGGAGGAGATCGCCATGTTCCACCAGCGCACCGGCGTGAAGGTGCTGGACGTGGCCAACACCTACATCGACCCCCGCGTCACCATCGGGGCGGGCACCGTCCTGCTGCCCGGGACCATCCTGCGGGGGGAGACGGTCATCGGTGAGGACTGCGTCATCGGCCCCAACGCCATGATCGCGGACAGCAGAATCGGCAGCGGCTGCACGGTCAACGCCTCCCAGGTCTATGAGAGCGAGCTGGGCAGGTCGGTCCAGGTGGGACCCTACGCCCATATCCGCCCCGGCTGCCGCCTGGGTGACGGATGCAGGGCGGGGGCCTTCGTGGAGATCAAGAACGCCGTGTTCGGCCCTGGCACCAAGATGAGCCACCTGACGTATGTGGGCGACGCCGAGGTGGGCAGCGGGGTGAACTTCGGCTGCGGTACCATCACCTCCAATTACGACGGCTTCCAGAAGCACCGCACGGTGATCGGCGACGGCGCCTTCATCGGCTGCAACACCAACCTGGTTCCCCCCGTCACCGTGGGGAGCGGGGCCTACATCGCGGCAGGCACCACGGTGACGGAGGACGTGGAGCCGGACGCCCTGGCCATCTCCCGGGTGCGCCAGGAGAACAAGCCCGGCTGGGCCAGGACGAACCGGGCCATACATACCGGGAGCGTACAGAAGGAGCAAGACAAGTAAATACCGTTTGTGCCCGTTTCCAAAAGGATCGACCGCTGCAGGGGCGGATATACACCTGACAATTTTTGATGAGAAGAAATGAGGATGTTTGGAAATGATTTCACATGGAAAAGACATGAAGGTCTTCAGCGGCAACGCCAATCCCGGCCTTGCCAGGAGCATCTGCCGCCTGATCGGCATTCAGCTGGGCAATGCGGAGATCAGCCACTTCGCCGACGGCGAGGTCTGCGCCTCCATCTATGAATCCGTGCGTGGGTCCGACGTATTTCTGGTCCAGTCCACCAGCAGTCCCGTCAATGACAACCTGATGGAGCTTCTTGTCATGATCGACGCCATGAAGCGGGCCTCCGCGGGCCGCGTCACCGCGGTCATTCCCTACTTCGGCTACGCCCGCCAGGACCGCAAGGCCAAGGCCCGGGACCCCATTTCCGCCAAGCTGGTGGCCAATATGCTTACCGCCGCCGGAGCGGACCGGGTGCTGACCATGGACCTCCACGCCGCCCAGATTCAGGGCTTCTTCGACATCCCCGTGGACAACCTGTACGGCAACCCCGTGTTCGTGGACTACTACGCCAAGAAGTTCGGCGGGCGGTGCGAGGAGATGATCGCCGTCTCCCCCGACGTGGGCAGCGTGTCCCGCACCCGGGCCTTCGCCCAGAAGCTGCACATGAATCTGGCCATCGTGGACAAGCGGCGTCAGAAGGCCAACCAGTGCGAGGTCATGAACGTCATCGGCGACGTGGAGGGGAAGGACTGTATCCTCTTTGACGACATGGTGGATACCGCCGGGAGCCTGTGCAACGCGGCGAAGGCCATCGTGGAGGTGGGCGGCGCGCGGAACGTGTACGCCTGCGCGTCCCACGGCGTGCTCTCCAACCCCGCGATTGAGCGCATCAACGCCAGCGTCATCAAGGAGCTGGCCTTCCTGGACACCATCGCCCCCATTGACCCCGCTCTCAGCGGGAAGATCAGGTACCTGACCGTGGCCCCCATGTTCGCTGAGGCCATCGAGCGTATTTATCAGGAGATTTCCGTCTCCAAGCTGTGGCTCTGACCGGAGCCTCCGCCCACAAACAGAAGAAGTCCGCAGCGCTTGACCGGGGTTCATGCGCTGCGGACTTTTTATAGGCCGGTACCTGCGTACGTCTCCGCCATGGCGGACTTCAGTCCGCCGCGCCCCGGGCCGCCCTCAGATTCTCGTCAATCCCTGGAGAGCCCGCACAGAGGTATCCTCGGTGATGTAGACCCGGATACCCAGTGGGCCGCAGGCCGAGCGCACCGGCGGCAGGAACAGCTCCCCGCTGCGGGTAATCTGCCCGCCGAAGCACAGCGACTGGGGCCGGAAGCTCTCCAGCCAGGGCAGCAGGGCGTCCCTCACCCGCTGGCCAAAGGCCAGCCAGCAGTCCCTGGCGGCCTGATCTCCCTCCTGGGCCCGCAGGGACAGCCCCCGCCCGTCCAGCGCCTCCCCGAGGCGCTCCTGGCTGAGGGCCATCAGACCCCGGCGGGAGATATAGTCGTCAATGCGCTTGTCAAGGAAGGGAACATCGTACAGCTCCCCGCTCTCCGGCATCCCGGGGGTCCCGGCGGGGGCCATCCGCCCGTCCACGCCGAAGCCGCTGCCCAGGCCGGTGCCGATGCAGATGAACATGGCCCGCGCCGCGCCCCTGGCCTCCCCGAAGCCCATCTCGCCCATGGCGAAGGCGTCGGCGTCATTGAGGAAGTGGATCTCCTCCGGGGGGAAGTTCAGCCGCCGGGCCAGCTCCCGGCGCAGGTTCACACCGTACAGGCTGTCGTACTTGTCCTGCCCCTGCAGCAGGCAGACGCCGTTTTCGTAGTCGAAGGGTCCGGGGAACGCCAGCCGGACGCCCTCCACCACGGTCTGGCCCCAGGCCGCGCGGATCACCCCGGCGAAGTGGTCCAGCAGGGGCTCCGCCTCCTGCCGTGAATCCGCCGGGAAGTACCGGGGCGGGGCCAGCAGCGCGCCGGACTGGTCCACCGGCGCGGCCTTCAGCTCTGTTCCGCCCACATCCACGCATAAAAATGTCTTCTTCATTGGGAGACCTCCATCCATATCTGCTCATTCCCGCCGGCGGACGCCGCCGGGTCAGTTTCCGGGCAGGCGCCTGCAGGAGCCGCCCTTCAGCTGAAATTTTTCCACCAGATTCCTCATGATCTGCGACTGGCCGGACAACTCTTCGCTGGCCGCCGCGCTCTCCTCCGCAGTGGCGGAGTTTGTCTGCACGACGCTGGAAATCTGGTCAATACCTGTCATAATCTGGGAAATCGACTGCGCCTGATCGTTGCTGGCCTCCGAAATCTGTCCAATAATGCCTGTCATTTCGCTCACGTCGTTGACCGTCTGAAGCAGGGACTGGGCAGTATCGCCGGCAATCTGCGTTCCGTTTTCAACCGCCTTGATGGAGTTGTCAATCAGAACGGAGATATTCTTGGACGCCTCCGTGCTCTTGTTGGCCAGATTGCGGACCTCGTCGGCCACCACGGCAAAGCCCTTGCCCGCCGCGCCCGCCCGGGCGGCCTCCACGGCGGCGTTCAGCGCGAGGATGTTGGTCTGGAACGCAATGTCCTCAATGATTTTCATGATCTTGCCGATCTCGCTGGAACAGCTGCTGATGTCGCCCATGGCCTCAATCATCTGCTGCATCTTTTCCTTGTTCACGTTCATTTTCTCGCTGACGCAATCCGCTGCGGCGCTGGCCTGCCGGGCGTTTTCCGCGTTCTGGTTCACCTTGCCGGAGATCTCGTTCATGGCGGCGGCCAGCTCCTGCACCGAGCTCGCCTGCTCGGCGGCTCCCTGGGCGAGGGCCTGGGCGCCGTTGGACACCTGGTCCGCTCCCACCGCAACCTGGGAGGCGCTCTGGCTGATTTGCAGCATGGTGTCGTTGAGCTTATCCGAAATGCCCTGGAATGAAACCAGCAGGGGATGGAAGCCGCCTGTGTACTCCTCCCGGCAGGCCGACTCCACCGTAAAATCCCCCTCCGCCATCCTGGCAAGGAACCTGTTTTCATCTTCAATAATCACCTGGAGCTTGCGGATGAGCCTGCCCACCTGGGCGGCGAGAACGCCCAGCTCATCCCTGGAGGTATAGGAGATTGTTACATTCAGGTCCCCCTCCGCCATTTTTGTGGCGGCGCTCTCGATTTCAGAGATCGGCGTCTTGATCAGCCGTATGATCACAAAGGAGAAGAAAACGCCCACCAGGATAATCACAACAATGACCGCAATCATCAACCGGGTGGCGATGGTGTAAAGGGCGGCGCTCTCCGCCGCCGCGCTGCCGCTGCCCTCGGTATTGTAGGCGATGATGTCATTGAAGGCGCCGTTCAGGGAATTGTAGAGGCCGACGCACTCGCCCTCCAGGATTGCGCGGGCATCGTCCACGCGGCCCTCTCCGGCCAGCTCCAGAATTCTCTCATCCGCCGCATTGTACTGGGTCCAGAAGCCCATGGCCGCGTCATAGAAGCCCTGTTCCTCCTCGTCAATCAGCGCCCCGTAGGAGGCCAGGAGGGCGTCCATATCGGCCTTTTCGCTCTGGATGTACTGAAGGCTGAATTGCTCCACCTCGTCAGAAATCGCGGTCAGGTACCCCAGCTCGTTCAGCCGGACGTTGGAAATGGTCGCGCTCATGTCCCTTGCCAGATCAACGCTGGGCAGCCAGCTTTCCGCGATGTCGCTGGTCATGTCGTTCATCTGGCCCATCAGAAGGAAGGCCATGCCGCTGATAATCAGCATTCCCAGCAGTGCAACCCCGATGAGGATGTAGAGCTTCAGTCTGATTTTCAAATTCCGTATGTAGTGAATCATGTCTCCAATCTCCTTTTTCCTGGACAGTATTCCAAAACTATTATCGGTAAGTTTTTTCAATTTATAAGAGGGCGGCCGCAAAAAATATCAGAGCGGCGGCGGCCCGAAACGAAGAAATTCCCATCATGGCGCAGTTTTCTCCGCGAGGCGAAAACGAAGCGGTGATGGGAATTTCTTCACTGAAAGTTCTCTTCTATCCGAAAATTTTCACGAATACCCGGGTAAATCAGGAACAACGCCGGAAGCGCTGGGCACCAAAGGTTAAGGAGCGGGAGCAGCGATGCGGAGAGAGGGAAAAACCGCAGCATCAGCCCGAGATAGCCCGCCAGGACCGCCAGCGCGGCGATGCTTCTGGGAAGCTGTCCCAGGAACAGAAGGCCTGAGTTCTTCAGCAATTGAAAAAAATTCAGATCCATCAACGCCAGCTGCGGCCACAGATAGATGGACACAGCCAGCACCAGCAGAAGGCCAGCGGCCAGACCGGCGCCGGCCCCCGCGCTCAGTTCCAGAGCCCCCGCATGGAAAAGCAGGAAAACCTGCATACTCATCAGCAGTCCCCCCACAGCGCCCGGCAGCAGCGACGCCCTGGCATTCCGTTTCCAGGCCCGCTTGTAGGTGTGCCACCAGAACCCCGGCTCATCCCGCAGTCCCCGGAGGATGGTGTCCGCCAGAGCGCACAGCTCCGGCCCTGCAATGGCTCCGCCCAGCAGCCCGCAGACAGGGGCAAAAAGCAGCACATGGGAATGGAGCGAAAACGCGGCGCCCACCAGGAAAGGCAGGCATCCTGCCAGCGCCAGAAGCCCGGCGCGGAACACATCCCAGAAATCCCGGCTCAGCGTCTCCCAGAAGCGGGGCAGCCCTGTCTTCCGCGGGGCGTCCGGGGCGATTCCAGGGCCTTCCCGGTCGTAGTTCGGTAAAAATCCCATGTCACGATACTCCTTTCTCAGTCCGCTCCAAACAGCGCGGTCCACAATGCGCCGGCCCCCGCAAACGCGGCCTCGTCCGTCTGGCTGAACGCCGCCCGCCGGGCGAACCACAGGCGGCCGCCGCCGCAGTTATCCAGCTTCACCCCGTCAGAGCCTTCCCAGTCCTCCCAGGGGACCGTCATCTCCTCCCAGTCCATCGCCCCCTCCGGCGGCGCAGAGCCGTCCAGCCAGGCAAGGGCCCCGTGAGCCGCCTGAAAATTTTCCGGATCATCCAGCAGGAAGATGCCGCTCTGCCGGGTATAAAAATCGGCGTTCAGCTTATCCTCATTGGTGGTCATGACCTGTATGGCCGCGTCGTCCAGGGCGGTAGAGGTATAGTCGATCTGGATGGCGTTGACCGCCACATGGACCTCGCCGTCCCCATCGCAGTCGGGGCACACCCGCTCCAGCGCCGCCTGAATGGAGGCGATCTCCGCCGGGGTGGCGGCGTACCGGGTCACCAGGGCCACAGAACAGTCATACCGCTCCTTTGCGGCCTGCTCCCAGATCACGCCCAAGACGGCAATCGACGCCAGCGCAGCGGCAAGTACATACAGCCAGTGGTAGCGCCACCAATTGTCCCGGCGCTGCCGGGGCGTCATTCCACCGGGCATCTCCCGGGGCTGGGGGTTCCTCTCCATTGCTGCCTCCTGTTCCAACGCCGCAGAGACGGCGTTTCCTACCGTCAAGATATTGCTTCCGAATTTAAAATTCGGAAATCGTATCTTCGATTTGAGCCATTTTGCCCGCCCAGGCGGAGCAACCGCAAAACATGGCAGGTATTCCTTCCGGCCTTTCGGCTCGGAAGGAATACTTAATAATATACCACGCTCCGGAGGGCCGCGCAAGGGACTTCGCGCCCTGCAAATTGGGGGCCGTTTCCGAAAATTGATTTCCCTGCGCCGCTCAGCCGTCCGGTTTTTACAGTATTTCGTTCAGCGGCGCAGCCGCCAGTCCGGTGCCGCCATAAAGTCCTGCCGGACCGTAGCTGTACCACGCGTACCGTACAGCCGCAGGCGACTCTATGCCGGGCGCGGTCACGCGGACAGTGTCGGCGGAAACTGTCCGCGCCTCCGCGGCGCGGAAAACACCGTCTCCCCCCGCCAGCTGAAAGCCGCCGTCCGTGAGCCGCAGTCTCCCGCCGGCGTGGTCAAAGCGGACCATAGCGGCGGCCCCCTCCCGCCAGACCTCGCCGCACACAGGCGGCCTGCCGGTCACCGGCAGGCCATAGACCGCCTCCAGCGCCAGCATTCCCAGCCGCGTGCCCGGGGTTCGCTTGTCCACGGGATGGATGTTGTCAAATTCGCCGCAGTCGGCCAGAACCGCGAGATGCGTGTCAGGAAGCTCTCTGGCGGCGTCCGACTGCGCCTTGCGGAGGAGCGGCCATCTCATGGGGTCCCCGGACAGGGAATCCGCCTTGCTGATATACATGGGCAGCTGAAGAAGGAGGAATGGCTTCTCTTCGCCGCCCCAGTCCTGCCGCCAGCGGCGGATGAGGCGGGTGAGCAGAGCGTGATAGTCCTGGGGCCACTCCTCGTCCTGCTCGCCCTGGTAATACCAGAAGCCCCGGAGGGCGTAGGGCTTTATCCGCGACAGCATGGCGTCATACAGATTGCCGGGACGCTGGAACCCGGTGCGTCCGGCGGGGGGCGGCCAGGGATACAGGCCGCACGCCTCGTTGAGGGTTTCCCAGGCAACGTCCGGTTCCCGGGCGCGGCGGGCGGCAATACGGGCGTTCCAGGCGTCCACCGCTTTTTGGTAGGCGGCCAGCTCCTGGGCGAAGGCTTCATCGGATTTGCCGCCTGTCCGGGCATCGTATCCATCAATCCGCGCCTGTCCCTCCGGGAAGGAGGCCAGCTCCTCCCGCGGAAGCCAGCAGTGGGCGTAGGTCCCGCCCCAGCAGCAGGAGACGACGCCGATATGAACGTCCGGCAGGTGTTCCGTCAGGACTTTTCCGGCGTACCACGCCACGGCGGAGAACGCCCCGGCGGTTTCCGGGCCGGAGAGCATCCAGGCGGGCGGGGCGGACCGCTCCAGCAGCTCCGCCTCCTCCGGCGTGGCGGCCTTGGGGGCCATGTAGAGGTGGAGGCGGGGGTTGGCGCTGTCCCGGACGGCGGCGCCGCCGTCCAGGGAATCCTTCAGAGCCAGCTCCATATTGCTCTGGCCCCCTGCCAGCCAGACTTCGCCGCGGTAAACCCGGCGCAATGTGATCTCATCCTCCCCGCAGCGGACCGTCAGAGCACAGGGTCCGCCGGCAGGACCGGCGGGAAGCTCCAGCCGCCAGAGGCCATCTTCACCGGCCCGGGTCCGAACAGACTGGCCGTCCATCTCCGCCGCCACCTCCGCCCCCGCCGGGGCGGAGCCCCAGAGGGGGACGGGTACCTCGCGCTGAAGAACCATGTCATCGCCAAATATGGCGGCAAGGTGCAGATTCATCTTATTTTTTCTCCAGATAAGCCAGATTCTTCGCCACCAGCTCACACCGCTGCGCCACGCAGTCCGCGCTGCGCATGGGGTCGGCGGGCGTGCGGAGGGCAAAGTCCACCAGACGGTCCACGGTGGTGGACGCTACATGGAGGCGGGTGTCGGCGGAGGCGTAGTAGATATACAGAGACCCGTCATCGTCCGCGATGGCCCCGTTGGTAAAGACCACGTTGCTCACATCCCCGGTCCGTTCGTCCCAGCGGGGGGCGATAAGGAAGCCGGAGGGCTCGGCGATGACCTGAGAGGGGCTATCCAGCGCGGTGAGGAACACATAGACCACATACCGCAGCCCGGCGGCGGTGTTCCGCACGCCGTGGGCGATGTGGAGCCATCCGGCGTCCGTCTTGATGGGCACGGCTCCAGCGCCGTTCTTGCTCTCGGTAATGGTGTGGTATTTCCGCTTGCTGGTGATGCACTCATGGCCGATGACCGGATGCGTGATGTCCTCACAGAGGCCGAAGCCAATGCCGCCGCCGCTGCCGGTGTCGATGAAGCCGTCCATGGGGCGGGTGAAGAAGGCGTATTTCCCCTCCACAAACTCCGGAAGGAGGCAGACGTTCCGCTGCTGGGGACTCTCCTGGGTCACCAGGTTGGGCAGGCGCTCCCAGGTTTTCAGATCCTTGGTCCGCACGATGCCCGCCGCCGCCACGGCGGCGGAGAGATCCGGATTGGACGGGTCCTTGCTCTCGGAACAGAACACGCCGTAGATCCAGCCGTCCTCGTGGCGGGTCAGGCGCATATCATAGACGTTGGTCTCCTCCGGGCAGGTGTCCGGCAGCTGGAGGGGGTAGTCCCAGAACCGGAAGCCGTCCACGGGGCTGGCGCTCTCCGCCACGGCGAAGAAGCTCTTGCGGTCGTTGCCCTCCACCCGTGCAGCCAGATAGTATCTGCCGTTCAGCTTGATGGCCCCGGCGTTGAATACCGCGTTGACGCCCAGCCGCTCCATGAAGTAGGGATTGGTCTCGGGATTCAGGTCATACCGCCAGATCACCGGGGCGTGCTCACGGGTCAGCACCGGATACTCCCAGCGGGTATAGATGCCGTTATAAAAACCGCTGGGCCGGTTTTTCCGGTTGATGATCGCCTCATAGCGGGCGTTTTCTCGGGCAAGGGCAGTCTCAAACGAAAACATCAGGGTTCCTCCTTATCAGTTCCATACACATCCGGCCGTTGTGGTAAGGGCACTTCCACGGCTCGACAACGGGTTTTTCCCGGTCGGGTTCCCCCGCCTCGTCCAGACGCCAGAACCACTCGCCGCCGGGACGGCGGTCCTCCACCTTTTCCGTGATGTACCGCCAGAGGCTGGCGGCGGCGTCCCGGCAGTCCGTCCGGTCCGGGTGCTTGCCGTACTCGTTGACGAAGCCCAGCAGGGCCTCCGCCTGCACCCACCAGACGCGGTGGGTATCCACCACGCCGCGCTCGCACTCGTTGGCCAGGGAGCCGTTGAAGGCGGTGCGGAGGACGCTGTCCGCCAGGGCGCTGTTGATGGCGGCTATTTTTTCCGTCAAAGCCGGATTTTCCAGCAGTCCGCAGCCCCAGTCAATGAGCCAGCTGGATTCAATGTCGTGGCCGTAGCTGGTGAGATCAATGAGCGTGCGGTAATCCTTGTCGAAAAAGACCTCCTGCCGCCGCAGGCGGGGGTTGTATACCTTGCTGGCGTAAATGTCCAGGATACGCTCCATAGCGGCGGATATCTCCGGACTTTTTCCGGCTTGGTACAGGCCGGAATATCCCTCGAATACATGGAGAAGCGTGTTCATTGTCCGCTCCGCCATGATGCCGTTCTCCGACAGCTTTTCGTTGGATGCGGGGCGGAAATCCCGGGTAAACGCCTCCAGATAGCCGCCGGAATCGGCGCAGCGGGTTTCGATGAGGTCAAACAGGTTCTTCGCCAAAGCCAGAGCTTCCGCTTCGCCGGTGAGGCGGTAGTATGCGGACAGGGCGTAGATGGCGAATGCCTGGTTGTAGGTGTGCTTGGTGGCGTCCAGGGGTTGGCCGTCAAAGGAGACGGACCAGTAGACGCCGCCCTCCTCCCGGTCCAGACATTTCTCGGTCAGGAATCGGCAGGCGTGGCGGGCATAGGGGATGATGCTGTCATCCTTCAGAACCATAGCGGCTTCGGAGAAAAACCAGAGGATACGGCTGTTGAGGATGCAGCCCTTTTCCGCCTGCCTGTCAAGCCGCAGGTCAAAGTCCATATAGCCGCAGTACCCGCCGTACTCCCCGTCCCGCAGGGACTTCCAGAAGGGCAGGAGGCGGTCCGCAAGCATGGTGCGGGCTGCCTGCGCAATGCGCTGCATAGAACGTCCCCCCTTTACCGTTTGCCAACCTCGCGGTCGGCCTCGCTGGTCCCGTCGTGGGAGAGGATATAGCCGGCTACGTCGTCCACAGTGGTGAAGGCAAGGCCCACATAGCTGTCGGCGCAGCCGTAGTAGACGGCGATGCGTCCGGTGTCCGCGTCCTGCAAAGTGGCGCAGGGGAAGCACACGTTGGGTACGAAGCCCCGCTCCTCATACCACTCCTCCGGGGTCAGCAGGAAGGTATTGCAGCGGTGGAGCACCCGGCTGGGCTCGTCGATGTCCAGGATGGCGCCCCCGATGGAGTACACATAGCCGTTGCAGGTGCCGGTGACGCCGTGATAGAACAGCAGCCAGCCCTTGTCCGTCTCAATGGGAGCGGCCCCGCCGCCAATCTTGAGGTTTTCCCACCAGTTGCCGCTCTTGCCCATGACGTGGCGGTGGCGGCCCCAGAACTCCATATCCGGGCTCTGGCTGAGGAAGATGTCGCCAAAGGGGGTGTGGCCGGAGTCGGAGGGGCGGGAGAGCATGGTATACATGCCGTTTACCTTCCGGGGAAAGAGGACCGCGTTGCGGTTGAAGGGCACAAAGGGATTCTCAATACGGGTGAAGGTCCGGAAGTCCTTCGTCTCCGCCACGCCGATGGACGCGCCGTAGAAATCCTGGCACCAGATGACATAATAGGCGTCCTCCACCTTCACCAGCCGGGGATCGTAGGCGTAAACGGGCATGGCGGGGGCGCCGTTCTCATCCACAAAGAGGAGCTTTTCCCGGTCAAACTCCCAATGGATGCCGTCCTGGCTGCGGCCCAGATAGATATAAGGGATGCCGTTGGTCTGCTCGCCCCGGAACACACCAATAAACGCGCCCTCGTAAGGTATGACGGCGCTGTTGAAGATCCGGGCTACACCGGGCAGGGGGTTCCGGCCGATGACGGGGTTCTCCCGATACCGCCACAGAGGGGCGGCGCAGCCTGCGGGACGGTCCTGCCAGGGAATGTTGGGCAGACTGGGGCAAATCAGTTTTGTCTGGCTCATATAAGCATCTCACTTTCCATAGGATACTAAAAGAGCGCGAAACTGCGATATCAGAAGCGAAACGCAGTTTCGCGCAAAAAGTTCTTTTGATACTTTTCTTTCAAGAAAAGTATGTACGCCGCTCAGCCCTTCACCGCGCCTGCGGCCATGCCGGAGTAGATCTGATCCTGACACAGCAGGAAAATAATAAGGGCGGGGATGATGGTGATGAGCACGCCGGCGCAGATGTAGTTGTACTGGCTGCCCATAGGTCCGGTGAAGACGTACAGGGAGGTGGACACCACCTGGAAACGGGTCTTGTCCTGGAGGTAAAGTCCGGCCATGTAGTACTCGTTATAGGTGCTCACGCCCTTGAGGATGGCGCTGGTGACGATGGCGGGCTTGAGCAGGGGGAACAGAATCCGGAAGAACGCGCCGAAGTAGGTGCAGCCGTCCATGATGGCCGACTCGTCCAGGTTCACCGACAGGTTCTCAAAGAACTGCAGGAAGATATAGATGGTGATGACGTCCGTGCCCAGCATCAGGATGATATAGCCGTGCATGGTGTTCACCAGATTCAGGGCGGTCATGATCTGGTACACCGTGACCTGGCTGGCGATGCCGGGGATCAGGGTGGCGATCATGAAGAGGTTGCGGATCAACTCGTTGCCGGGGAACTTGAAGCGGTTGAGGACGTAGGCCAGCATGGCGCTGATGAGCACGCTGCCCACCAGGACGCAGATCACAATGAAAAAGCTGTTGAGGAAGGCGCTGCCCATATCAGCCTGCTGCCATGCGGTCTTGAAGTTCTCAAGGTAGGCCCAGGACCGGGGGAGGACCATGACATTGGTGTTCTGGTACTCCTCCGCGCTCTTGAACGCGGTGATGACGCAGGAGACGATGGGCACCAGCGCCACAAAGGCGGCGAAAATCAGAAATACATACTTGACCACATTGACGAGTCCCCTCTGGAACTTCATCATGCCAACGCTCTTTTCCATTACTTTTTGCCTCCCTTCCCATCGGCAACACAGTGATGAGGACGGCTATCCGCCTCGTCCATCTTTTTCTCAACAAACTTCTGGATAAAGGTCACAATCACAATGATGCCCAGCAGGACTACAGCCATCGCGCTGGCCAGACCCACCTTCATGTCGGTGTGGGCCAGCTTGTTCATGACCACGAAGTAGGTGGAGGTGCCGAAGGTGCCGTTGGTGACCACATAGGGCATCTCGAAGGCGGACAGCGCGCCGGAAATGGAGAGAATCAGGTTCAGCACCACGATGGTGCGGATGGAGGGGATGATGATGCACTTGAAGCGCTGCCAGGCATTGGCGCCGTCGATCTCGGCGGCCTCATAGAGCACCGGGTCCACAGAGGCGATGGCGCCGATGAACAGCACGATGTTCTGGCCCATGTACTTCCACAGGGAGCAGGCCACCAGGACGATGTTGTTGATGGCGGTGTTCTCCAGCCAGTTGGGGGTATCAGCGATGCCCACCCAGCCCAGCAGGGTGTCCAGCACAAAGCCGGGATTCAGGAAGAACTTGAAGATAAAGCCCACGGCGATGCCGCAGATGAGGCACGGGAAGTACAGCGCTCCCCGGAAGAACTTGCTGCCCCGTACCTTGAAGCTGAGGATGGTGGCGAACAGCAGCGCCAGGCTGATCTGGAACACCGAGCCCACCATGTAGTACAGGCTCAGCTTCAGCGCCTGGAAGCAGTCGCTGCGGCTGAACACATCGATATAGTTGCGCAGGCCCACGAAATCGCGCACCCGCAGGTAGTCGCGGTCATAGAAGCTGAACTGCACCATCTTGAAGAAGGGCAGGTAGGTGAAGGTGAACAGAAGCAGCAGCGGCGCCACCAGGAAGGTGATGGTCACGATAATCTGCTGGCCCCGCATGGTCTTGCACTTCTGGATGAAAGTCAGATTGGAGTGCGCGGTCGCGGCTGACGGTTGACTCATGAACGGTTGCCTCCCTTTCTTTTCTTTGTTGGGCCCAGGCCCCGCCAGGGACTCTGTCCCTGGACCCTGCCAGCCCTTGAAAAGGCTGGACCGAAACTTTTATTCGGGTCAGTGCGGATCAGAGGGGACGGAGACTTCCGTCCCCTCTGGCTTCCTGACCGGTCAGGACTTGGGCGCGTAACGGTCCACGGCGGCGTTCCACCGGGCGTTCCAGTCGCTGATGATATCCTCGAAGGTCTCGCCGCCGGTGATGACGGCCTCCACGATGCGCTGGACATGCGTCTGGTCGGCATTGAGGGAGAGCTCACTCTCCCGGTTCACATCGGCCTGGAGGGACGCGATCTCCGTGGGCGCGGCGGTGTCCTCCACCAGCTCGATGCCGTCAAAGGCGGCCAGGGTTGCGGGATAGGGCTGGCTCTTGAGCACGGGCACGCCGCCCTGGTCATAGGCGAAGTTGCTGGACTCGGTGAGCCACTTGATATACAGCATGGCGGCGATCTTGTTGTCGTTGGAGATGGAATTGTTCACGCCGTAGCAGTAGTCGGAACCGGCGGAGGCGTACTGCTTGCCGTCGGGCTGGGTGATGGGGAAGGGCATGTAGCCGATGTCGGCGGCGTTGGGGCCGGCCTCCTGCATCTGGATGATGGCCCAGGAGCCCAGAACCATGGCGCCGATCTCGCCGTTGTTGATCATGGGCTTGCAGCCCTCCCAGTCGGTGGCGGTGGGCGCGTCCTCCGTCAGGCCCAGGCTGACGGCGTCATAGAGCAGCTTGTAAACGGCGTAGGGGCCGGTGCCGTCGCCCCGGTCAGCGAAGGGGTCCTTGGTCTGGGGCATGGTAATATTCATCCAGTCCGCGTCCGCGGTGGCGCCGCCGCTGATGTAGGCGTCCCAGGCGGTCATGGTCCATCCGGCGGCGAAGTTGGTATAGAGGGGGATGGCGTCGGTCTTGTCCTTGATATCCTGGAGGAACTTCAGAAACTCGTCCGGGGTCTTGGGCAGGCTGTCGGATGTATACCCGGCGGCCTCGGCCACCTTCTTATTATAGATGATGCCCTGGGCGTTGCCGGTGGAGGGGATGCCGTAGACCAGGCCGTCATAGGCGCGGTTGGTGGCGAAGTTGTAGTCCGCCTCAATGCTGCTGAGCTGGCAGACCGGCTGGAAGTACAGGTGCAGGTCCGGCAGCAGGATGGACTGAGGAATCATGCAGATGTCGCCCCAGTTGTTGGAGGAGATACGGGTGGACATATCGTCGTTATAGTTGGTGATGCCCTCGTAGTTGATGGTGATGTTGGGATAGAGCGCGTTGAATTCCTTGACGAAGTCGGTGAAGTCCCGGCCGTCGGGGTCCTCCTGGATGAGGTCGGTGCGGTGGGTGATGACGCGGAGCTCGGCCTTCAGATCGGTGTAATCCTCGCCGACCTGAAGGCTGTCATAGGTGGGCAGGTCCGGATCGAGGCTGCCGCCGCTGGAACCCGGATCGCCGCCGCTGCCGCAGGCGGTGAGCAGGGCCATGGACATGAGCAGTGCGAGCACAAGGGATAACGCTTTCTTCATGATGATTCCTCCTAAATAATTTGGCTAATATTTAATTTAAATGAGCTAATATTTAGCTTATTTGTTAGTATACACGCCCGCTCTATTTTTGTCAATGCCGCAGATAAAACTTAGGCGTTCTGGCTAAAATATTGGTTAACTTTTTGTAAATTCCGCCGGATACGGCCGGACAGGAGAAAGGAAACAGAAGGACGGCGCTCTGGTCCGTCCTTCTGTTTCCTGGTTTTTACCTTATTTACTTAACCGCTGTTCCGGTGCTCTCCCGCACCACCAGGCGTCCTGGAACCGTCCACATCATGGCCTCCGGGACCTCCTCCTGACGGACCTTGCGGGACAGCCAGGCCACCACCGCCGCCGCCATCTGCTCCACGTTGACCCGGTAAGTGGTCAGCGGGGGCTGGCACAGAACGGCAAAGCGGAAGTCGTCATAGCCGCACACCGCCACATCCTGCGGCACCTGCCTGCCCGCCTGCCGCAGGGCGGCCACCAGATTGTAGGCGACCTCGTCGCAGCTGCACAGGAAGGCGTCCGGCAGCGTCTGGGGCAGAAGGATGGGAAGGAACGCCCCGTCCTCATCCCGGTCCTCCAGCAGCCACTCCTCCCGGGGCGTAATGCCCGCCAGCCGCAGGGCCTTCTGGTAGCCCAGATAGCGGTCCATAATACTGGAGGTGGCGCGGATGCTGCCCACGAAGCCAATCCGCCGCCGTCCCTGCTGCAGCAGATACTCCGTCAGCGTATAGCCGCCGTCCATATTGTCGCTGATGACACAGTCCCGGGCGCGCCCGGGCAGCTGAAAGTCCAGCATCAGGCAGGGCAGGCCGGAAGCCTCCACATGGCTGATGTAGGCGGGAGCCAGATTGCCCATGAAAATAATGCCGTCCACCTTCCGCCCGGAGACCAGGGCGGGGAGGGCGGCCTCCTGCTCGGCCTCGGGGGTGATAATCTCAGCCATACAGGTAAAGCCCTCATTCCCGCTCTTCAGCACCAGAGAGCGGTAGAGGCTGGTATAAAACGCATTCTCGGCAAAAAAGCGGTCCGACACCAGCACGCCGATGTTGCCAGTGCCCGCCAGCTCGCTGTGGACCTTGGTCCCCTCATAGCCCAATTGTCTGGCCAGAGCCACAACCCTGGCCCGCATCTCCTCGCTGACGCCAGGCTTGCCCGCCAGGGCCTTGGATACGGACACCACGCTGATGCCCAGCTTTTCCGCGATGTCCGCCATCCGCACAGGTTTTCCCATAGGAAATCCCCTCCCTAAATCAACATGTTCGTTATTTTCCGCTTGTTGTTATCTGATTATAAGCCGGTTTACTTTATTCGTCAACATGATTTATTTGCGGGACATCAGACTAAAAGACTTAAAATCAGTTAAAAACTGCTTGCGTTTTTTCTCCGCATATGATATGCTTGCCCTATCCAAAATGATATAAGGAGTAGCTGCCATGAAAACCGCGTCCATTTTTGAGCTGCCCTATTGTTATCCGCTGGGACGGTACCATCCCTCGTCCGCCCGTCAGGCCGGAGCGCTGCCTCTGCTGTGGGCGGGGAGCGGCCTGGAGCTGCGCTTTTCCGGCTCGGAACTGCGGCTGCTGGTGGAGGCGGATTTCTCGGAGCTGGAGCCCTGGCTGGCCGCAGAGCTCAATGGCGCGCCGCTTCTGCGGATGCCGCTGAACCGGGGAGAGCAGGAGATCTGCCTGTTTCGCGGGATGACGCCGGGCGTGCCGAAGCGGGTGCGGGTCTTCAAGGAGACCCAGCCGGCTGCCGGCGACCCGGCCCACCGCCTTTGGATCCGGGGCGCGGCCTGGAGCGGAGGCGGCTTCCTTCCCGTCCCCCGGCCCGCCTGCCGCCTGGAGTTTGTGGGGGACAGTCTCACCAGCGGCGAGGGCGTGGCAGGGGCTGTGGAGGAGACGGATTGGGTCCCGGCCCTGTTCAGCGCCAGCCAGACCTGGGCGAAGCGCACAGCGGACCTCCTGGAGGCGGATTTCCGCCTCATCAGCCAGAGCGGATGGGGCGTGCGCTCCAGCTGGGACAATGTACCCGGCTGCAATCTGCCCGCAATCTACGACCGGGTCTGCGCTCCCGCCCTTGGCCCCCGGAATCAGGAGATGGGGACGCAGCTGCCCCACAACTTCTCATCCTGGCAGCCGGACGCGGTCGTCATCAATCTGGGAACCAACGACGCCGGCGCTATGAGCAGTCCGCCCTGGCGCGGGCCGGAGGGCCAGAGCTTCCGGCAGACGGGGGACGCGAAGGGGCTGTCCCTCCTTGAGGACGCCGCGGTGGGATTTCTCAAAGACCTGCGCCGCCACAATCCCGCCGCGAAGCTGGTATGGGTGTACGGGATGATCGGCGGACCGCTGGGTCCCTGTCTGTCGGAGGCCGTAGAGCGGTTCCGCCGGGAGACCGGGGACCGGGACGCCTGCTATCTCCCCCTCCCCGCCGTCACTGCGGAGACGATGGGCTCCCGGCAGCATCCCGGGCCGCTGTGCCATCAGGCCGCAGCGGCGGCGACGGCGGCATGTCTGCGGTCGATTTTGTGAGAGAAGGCATTTTTCAATTCAGAAGCAAAGGAGTGGAAACGGATGGCAAATTTCCCTGGGAATTTTCTCTGGGGGGCGGCGTCCGCCGCCTACCAGATTGAGGGCGGCGTAAAAGAGGGGGGCCGGGGCAGGAGCATCTGGGACGTATTTTCCCACACCCCCGGCAGGATCAGGAATGGCGATCACGGCGACGTGGCCTGCGACAGCTACCACCGCTGGCGGGAGGATATCCGCCTGGCGCGGGAGATGGGTCTGGGGGCGTACCGCTTTTCCGCCGCCTGGCCCCGCATCGCCCCTGACGGCGATACCGCCTGGAATGAAGACGGCTTTGCTTACTATGATCAAATCGTAGACGCCTTGCTGGAGGCGGGCATCGAGCCCTGGATTACGCTCTACCACTGGGACCTGCCCCAGACGCTGCAAAATCAGGGCGGCTGGCAGAACGCCGGAACGGCCCGCGCCTTTGCCGGTTACGCGGCCAGGATGGGCGAGCGCTTCAAGGGCCGGGTCACCCACTGGTTTACCTTCAATGAGCCGCAATGCTTCATCAATCTGGGCTGCGCCAGCGGAGAACACGCGCCGGGCCTCCAGCTGGATGAGGACAGTCTGGAGATGTGCTGGAAAAATTTCCGGGAAGCCCACATCCTCGCCGCCGGGGTTCTCCACGGCGTGGACGCGAACAATTCTGTGGGCATGGCCTCTACCGGCACGGTCTGCTATCCTGCCTCCAGCCGTCCGGAGGACGTGGAAGCCGCCCGGGAGAGCACCTTCGCCCTTCCCCAGGGCGTGCGGAGCTTCTCCCACACGCTGGCTCTGGACGGCATGAGGGAGCATCTGGACCTGATCGGAATCAACCTCTACCACGGCGTTGCCGTCCGGATGGGCGAAGCAGGGCCGGAGGCGGTCCCATGTCCCGTGGGCGGTCCCCGCACCGCCATCGACTGGCCCATCACCCCGGACGCCCTGGAGTGGGGCCCCCGCTTCCTGGCGGAGCGGTATCACCTGCCCCTTTATATCAGCGAAAACGGCCTTTCCTGCCGGGATCAGATCTTTTTGGACGGCAAGGTTCATGATCCTCAGCGCATTGACTTCCTCACCCGGTATCTCCGCGCCCTGTCCCGGGCTGTGGATTCCGGGGCGGATGTGCGCGGATACTTTCACTGGTCCCTCACAGACAATTTTGAGTGGGCGGAGGGCTACAGCCAGCGGTTCGGACTGGCCTATGTGGATTATGCGACCGGGGAGCGGACCCTGAAAGACAGCGGAGCCTGGTACGCGGACGTGATCCGGAGTAACGGCGGCAATTTGCAGGCGGAAGGAACCATGCGCTGCGCTTGGTAAACGGCCAGACTTCGGGGCCTGGTTCCGTTCAGAAGATTTGCGGGGGCTTGAAAATCTGTGTTTGAGAATTTTGGGGAAGGCCCTCTGACGGAAAGTCTTAACAGCGCACCAGGAACATCATCGTTCCTGGTGCGCTGTTTTGTGTGGGCTTTTTACAGCCCCATATTCATGTTTATTGCAGCAGCTCCCCGGCGGCCCTGGTCAGCTCCTCCAGCCGCGCGGAGGCGTCGGAGCCGCTGGTCCCCCGGACGGAGAGATAGACCTTCAGCTTCGGCTCCGTGCCGGAGGGGCGGACAATGACCTTCCCCGCGTCCTCCAGCCGGAACTCCAGCACGTCGGAGGCGATAAGTCCGGTCTCATCGTGGAGGTAGTCCACTTTGCCCGTGACCTTCTTCCCGGCGATCTCCGCCGGAGGCGCGGTGCGCAGGCTCTTCATCAGGCCGTCCATGGCCGCCATGCCGTCCTGGCCCTCAAACGCCTTGCTCAGCAGGCCGTTGCGGTAATATCCGAATTTCTCATAGAGCGCGTTCATGGCGTCCAACAGAGTCATCCCCTGACCGGCATACCAGGCCGCGCACTCGCAGGCCAGCATCACCGCATTCACCGCGTCCTTGTCCCGGACGTGGGCCCCGGACAGGTAGCCGTAGCTCTCCTCAAAGCCGAAGATGAACCGCTCCTTATGCCCCTCGGCCTCCAGCAGGCCGATCTGCTCACCGATATACTTGAAGCCCGTCAGCATCAGCCGCAGCTCCACGCCGTAGGCCGCCGCCACCGGCGCGGCCATATCGGTGGAGACGATGGTGGTTACCGCCACCGGGTCCTTAGGCATGGTGCCTCGGGCAATCCGGGTGCGGCACAGGTAGTCCAGCAGCAGTATGCCCATCTCGTTGCCGGTGATGAGCCGGTAGCCGCCCTCGCCGTCGGGCACTGCCGCGCCCATGCGGTCGCAGTCCGGGTCCGTGCCCAGCAGCAGGTCGGGCTTCACTTCGCCGCACAGCCGCAGCCCCTCCTCCATAGCCTCCCGGATCTCCGGGTTGGGGTAGGGACAGGTGGGGAAATTTCCGTCCGGGGCCTCCTGTGAGGGGACCACCGTCAACTCTGTGACGCCCATTTTTGCCAGCAGCTTCTTCACGCACTCCAGGCCGGAGCCGTTGAGGGGGGTATAGACCAGTCTGAGCTTGCTCACGTCGTTGCCGGGCCGCAGGTCCAGCACCGCGTCCACGAAGGCGTCCAGGCACTCGCTGCCAATCGTTTTTATCCTGCCCTCAGCCGCCGCCGCGTCATAGTCCGCCAGCTTCACACCGTCGAAGCAGTCTGTCTTGTCCATGGCGGCCAGCACCTTCGCCGCCGCCTCCGGGGTGATCTGGCAGCCGTCCGCGCCGTAGACCTTGTAGCCGTTGTACTGGGCGGGGTTGTGGCTGGCGGTGACGCAGATGCCCGCGCCGCAGTTCAGTCGCCGCACCGCCCAGCTCAGAGCCGGGGTTGGCTCCAGGCGGGGGTACAGGTGGGCGGTGATGCCGTTGGCGGCCAGCACCCGGGCGGACTCTCGGGCAAAGAGCTGGCCCTTGATGCGGCTGTCGTGGGCGATGGCCACCGACTTGGGCAGGTCTGTGGCGTTGAGGTAATCCGCCAGTCCCTGGGTGGCCCGCCGGACGGTGTAGATGTTCATGCGGTTGGTCCCCGCGCCGACAACGCCCCGCAGGCCCCCGGTGCCGAAGGCCAGATGGCGGTAGAACCGGTCGGACACCGCCTTCTCGTCATCCCCGATCTTCTTCAGTTCCGCAATCAGGTCCGGGTCCTCACCCGCCCGTTCCAGCCAGCGGGTGAGTTCTGCTTGATAGGTCATATTTGTTCCTCCTTGTAATATTTTCGAATTTCAGATAGCATATATTCCGCAAAATGGGAGAGCGTTGTTGCAGGGATTTTCTCCGCCGTTCCGGTCTCGTACCCACGCAAGGCTGCGGCCGCCGCAGAACGGTGCGCCTCCGGCAGACGCCCCAGCGCCCAGCGGCCGCCGTCCCGCTTGGACAGTACCAGCCCTGCCTCCGCCTGGGCCAGGGCCCGGCAGAGGTTCAGCGTGTAATAGACGGGGTCGCGCACGATCTCCCGGCAGGCGTCCTCTACGTCATGCCAGATGCTGTCGAGATAGTCCCGCCTGGGGACCGGCCCGAAGACTTGGGGGATGGCTTCCCCACAGAGCGCGATCCCCCAGGCGCGGATGACGGTAAAATGGGCCGCGAGGTCCTTGTCCACGCCGCGCATCCGCTCGATATACCGGACGGGGTCCTCCTGATAAGCCCGCAGGTGCGCATTGGAGAAGTGAAGCTCAAAGGGGGTGGGGTAGACAAAGGGGTTACAGGCTTCCCGCAGCGCGGCGCTGAATTCCAATCCCTTGGCGGGAGCCTCCGCGTTCAGCGCCAATGCGCGCTCCATAAAAGCCAGCTTTGCTCCGTTTGAAATACGCCCTTCGGTCACCAGAATCAAATCCAGGTCGCTGCTCTCCTGGTGGAAGCACCCCATGGCCGCCGAGCCATGGAGGTACACGCCCGTCAGATTTTCGCCCAGAGATTCTTTTGCTGCTTCTGTGAACCGGACCAGAAGGTTTTCCATCGTCATCAGGGGAGCCCTCCTCTTCAAAACAGGGGAATGCCGGCGGCCCGGGCGCTCCCCGCTGCCCCGCAGAGCCTGACAATCCGGCGATGGTGCGCGGTCAGAGCAGCAGCGGCCAGCCTCCGTCCGGAGGGCGGTCCCGCGCTGGGGGCGATGCTCACACCATCGTACCTACACATCGGTTGATGGGCAGGCCCTGCTCATAGAACTTGGCCTCATAGTCCGTCATGACCCCCTGGGGGCCGTTCTTGTGGAGGTTCCGGGTGACCTCGCTGAGTGAAAAGCCCGCCTCCGGGAACTCCAGCACCGAAAATTCAAACAGGGGCTGGTTGTCCGTCTTGAAATGAACCTGCCCGCCGGGCCGCAGCACCTTCCGGTAGGTCTCCAGGAACCCCCGGTGAGTCAGCCGCCGCTTTGCCTGTCCCTTGGGGGGCCAGGGGTCGCAGAAGTTGATATAAATGAGGTCCGCCTCGCCGGGGGCGAAGTAGTCCGGCAGCAGCGCGGCGTCCCCTACCACAAAAAACACGTTTTTCAAATCCAGGGCCATGGCCCGCTCCATAGCTACCACCAGGGCGTCCGGTACCTTCTCGATGGCGATGAACAGGATGTCCGGATTCAGACGGGCGGTCTCGGCGGTGAAGCGGCCCTTGCCGCAGCCCAGCTCCACCCGCAGCTCTGACGCGCCGGGCATCAGCTCCTCCCGCCAGCGTCCCCGCAGGGCGAAGCCGTCTTTGACGTGGCAGGGGGCACACTTCTCCATCCGGGGAATCAGGTTCTTCTTTTTCCGCATCCGCATATGGGATACCTCCATTTTGGTTTCTGCATGATTGTACCACAAGTGGCGGAAAATTACAACGAGAGAATATTGGGCTTCGCCCAAACCCAGCAGGGGCCTTGCCCCTGCACCCCACCGCCTTTGAAAAGGCGGGCGAAACTTTTTTCCGCGCGATGCGATTTGTGCCGGCGGCCGGGCAAGCAAAGGGGGAGACCCTTCTGGGTCTCCCCCTCTTTGCTTGGCGGATTGGTCAGATCTCCAGGTAGGAGTCTGCGTACAGGTTGTGATTCTTGATGATGTCGCAGCTCTTGACCGTCTCCATCAGCCGCAGGTCGTTGGGGTTGACGATGGCGGAGGTCAGGCCCTGCATCATGGCCATGGCCACCATGGCGCTGTCCATGATAGGACGGATGTGCTTGGGCATACCATTGGAGTTGTTGGACAGACCGCCGGTGGACTTCAGCCCCTCGTCGGAGAAGGCTTTGATGGCGTTCAGCACGTCCATCTGCTTGTCCTGCATACCCTTGATGACCAGGAACAGGGGGTCAAACCACAGGTCGTCAGACTCCATGCCCAGAGCCAGGCCGCGCTCCAGCATGTTGTGGCAGTGCATCATGCGCTCCTCGTTGTCCTTGGCAATGCCGTCGGCGGAGCACAGCGCAAAGACAATGGCGTCGTTGGCGGCGGCCAGATTGATGAACTCAATGCGGCTTCCGGCGTCGGCGGAGTTGACGATGGGCTTGCCGTTGGTGCGGTTATATACCTTGATACCGGCTTCGATGGCGGCCATGTTGGCGGTGTCCAGAGCCAGGGGCACATTGTCAAAGTTCTGCTGGAGCAGCTGGACCGCCCACTGCATCAGCTCGGGACCGTTGCTCTCGGCAGGCCCGATGTTCAGATCCAGATAGGTGGCGCCGGCGGCGATCTGCTCAGCGGCGCGCTTGAGGATGGGCGCCTCGTCATAGGTATCCATGGCCTTGCGGATCACCGGGGAGATGCAGTGGATGCGCTCGCCGATGGTGACGAAGGTCTGGGCGTTGGGATCGTGGCCCTTGTAGGTGACAACCTTGTCGTCGATTTTGTAGGGGCCGTTGACCACGATGGGAGGCGCGGGAATGACCTTCTTGGGCGCGGGAGCGGGCTCGGCGGCAGCCTCGCCGGCGGCGGGAGCCGCGGCGGCGCTCTTGTCCACGTAGCTCTTCTTCCACTCCTCGTCCCGCAGGTACTTCACCAGCTGGACAGCCTCGGTGGTGCCCACGATGACGCTCCACTCCGGCAGCTTATCCTGAATCTCGCCCTTCATGACGGCTACCTTGCCGGGGATGATGAGGGCGCGGTTCTTGATCTTGTTATTGATATCGAACTCGTCGAAGAATTTCTTGATGGAGGAGCTGGAGAACTTGCCGGCGGCCCAGGCGGTCAGCACGGACATGCCGGACGCGTCGGTAATCAGCAGGTTCACAGGCATCTTGCTGCGCTCGATCTCGCCGGAGACCAGGAAGTAGGTCAGGGCGAAGTCCACCGTCAGGCAGCAGGGGCTGTTCTCGTCGGCGCCGTTGATGGGATAGATGCCGGGCTGAACCTTCATGGGCTTCTGAGGATCGGTGAAGATGTTCTGGCGCAGGCCGTACAGAGGCAGGGCCTTGGCGTAGGTCATCTCGGAGCAGACCACGATGGAGCCGTACTTGCAGGTGAACAGGCTCAGCAGGGCGGCCTCCAGGTGGGCGTCGCCG
>JAAWQM010000102.1 GCA_022800525.1 Oscillospiraceae bacterium | reverse complement strand
GCAGGCTGTGGTCTCCCCGCCGGCGCAGCAGCCTGGCCGTCTCCATGCCGTCCGGCTGTTCCATCTGGATGTCCAGAAAAATCACATCAAAGCGATCAACCGCGTCCAGCAGGGCACGGCCATCGGGAAAGCTGCTGACTGAGTAAGCGGTGATTCGATTTTCTTTCATATAGTTCGCAAGATGGCCGGCAAGTTCCTGAGCCATCATGGGTTCATCGTCGCAGATCGCAAATGCTATCATGTTCACCACCACTTTTTCTATCAATCTATCAGATTAGCAAAAGAGGACCAGGAATACAACCCCCGATGTTATGAAATGTCGCGGAACGGTTATGAAATGTTTTCATCGCGCTCAAAAGGCCAGCGGAGCAGCCACAGCCGCCCCGCTGGCCTGGAGGGGAGATGGAACTACAATCAGGTAATATCCCGTTTCTGATATACCTTTACTGCGATCCGATAGGAAATAAAGAACCAGAGGGCGGAAATCGCAAGTACAATGTTAAAAGCTAACAGGATCTTCTCTTTCACAGGGATAAACAGATTGGTGAGCAGCACGATTCCCGCAATGATCCCCGTGGAAGCCATGAGAGACATCATAAACACGATCTGGGATTTTTCCGGGTCAAACAGATAGGCGCAGGGCAGGCTGATGCCGCCGGCCAGCAGTGTGGCGCTGATGCCAATCGCCCCATACAGGCACAGGGAATGGAGGGTAATAACGGCGCCGAAGAATCCGAGAGCGAGGCAGGGGAGCAGAGCGGTAATCAGCCCCAGAACCGCGAGCAGGATGTAAAACACGAATTTCTCACCGATGATCGTACCTCTCGACACCGGCATCGTAATCACATTTTTATTCCACTTTGAAGCGGCGTCGCTGGTGATGCTGATAAAAACCGCGGTGGTGGAAGCCACCGGGGCCAGAACCAGCAGCGCGCTTGTCTCCAAGAGGAACGACAGCCCGAACCCCAGAACCACCAGACTGACTACGGTGACCAGTATATTGCTCCTGGCAATATAGAGGTCTTTCAACAGAACGCCTTTCATCACTTTTCCCCCTTTACATAGAGCAGCATAATTTCGTCAATGGTGGCCGGAACCACCATGGCTTTCGGATACTTCTTCTGCGTCTTCTCCCGGTCGGCCACCAGCATCTGCCATTCATAGTCCATTTTGCGGTACACGATGATGTCGGCCTTGTCCAGCGCGTCAAACTGCGCCGCGCCGCACTTGATGATGCCGTACTGCTCCATCAGCTCGTCCTTGGGCTTGGAAAAGACCACTTTCCCCTCATGGATGAACACGATGTAATCCGCAATCTTCTCCAGGTCGCTGGTGATGTGGGAGGACACCAGGATGGAGTGATCCTCCTCCTGAACAAAGTCCAGCAGCATATCCAGAATATCGTCCCGGATCACCGGGTCCAGGCCGCTGGTGGCTTCGTCCAGGATCAGCAGCTTGGAGTGGTGGGAGAGGGCGACGGAAATCGCCAGTTTCATTTTCATCCCCTTGGAGAACTGCTTGAGGGGCTTGTCAGGAGGCAGGAAAAACTGTTTCAAAAGGCGGAAGTAGGCCGTTTCATCCCAGGAGCGGTAGATGTTCTTCATGACCCCGTTGAGCTTCCTGGGGGAGAGGATTTCAGGGTAGTTGCTACCGTCAAAGACCACACCGATCTCTTCCTTGGTATCGCCGTCCAGTCCTTCTTTCCCGAAAATGAAGACCTGGCCCGCATCTTTTTGAATCAGGCCCAGGGCCGCATTGATGGTCGTACTCTTTCCGGCGCCATTTTCCCCAATCAGCCCCACAATAGATCCGCTGGGGACGGAAAACGAGACCTGATCCAAAACAAAATCCTGATATGTTTTGGTCAGCCCTGAAACAGTGAAAGCATTTGTCATGGTCAATCCTCCTCATATAAAAGCGTTAGCAGGTTCAGCATTTTATCAAGGGGGATTCCGCTTGTGCGTGCAATCTCAATCGCCTCATTAAAATGCTCCTCGATTTTCTTTTGCTGCTCTTCCAGATAAAAGTCCTGATTCTGCGCGGAAACAAAGCAGCCCTTTCCCGCCGTCGTCTCGATGAACCCATCCGCTTGCAGAAGGTCGTATGCCTTCTGTACCGTCAAAACGCTGATCTGCAAGGATTTTGCAAGTGAGCGAATGGAGGGAAGGGGCTCTCCCGCCTTCAGCTCCCCGCTCATAATCTGCGCCTTGACTTGGGTTGAGATCTGTTCATACAGGGGACGGCTCGTTTTGTTGCTGACTACGATCTCCAAATTCCCACCGCCTATCCGTCTTTTACTGTATCGTATAAACAAGTACAGTATAAAACGGATTGCGACGGTTGTCAAGAGGTATTTTCAAAAACAAGGGGACATGAGGCTAACTCACCTCATGTCCCTCTCCGCATTATGTGCCGCGAAAAGAAAGTTTAATTTCCAATATGTCTCCCGTAACCTGCGCAGATACCTGCCCGTCCATCCGCTCCATCAGCTCCCGCACGATGGACAGACCCAAACCGGCCCCGCCCTTCCCCCGGGCGGGGCTGCTCTGATAAAACCGGTCAAACAGGCGCTCCGGGTCGGGCCTGGAGCCGGGAAGCAGCTCATTGGAGAAGCAGATTGCCCCGTCCCCGCCGGAGACTGTCAGCCCTCCGCCGCCGTGGCGCAGGGCGTTGGCAATCAGGTTCCGGTACACCCGGCCCAGGGCCTCGGGGCTGGCCCAGACGGTCATGTCCTCCCGGTCAAACAGCAGCTCCGGCTCCACCCCCGCCGCCGTAAGCTGGGGGTAAAACTCCGCAAGGGCGTCCCACAGGAGCGGCAGAGCCGGCATGTTTCCGCACTCCAGCGGCAGGGAGCCGCCCTGGAGACGGGTGCAGAGGAACAGCTCGTCCAGCAAGCTGCCCAGCTCATCCAGCCGTTTCTGTACGATGCCCAGGTACTCCGCCTGATGCTCCGGTTCCCCCTCCAGAAGCTGCAAGTAGCCCATAGCCCCGGCGAGAGGGGTGCGGATGTCGTGGGAGATACAGGCCATGGTGTACTTCAGCTCCTGTTCCCGCCTGGATGTCTCCAGACGGAGCCGCCGCCCCTCCTCCAGCCGGGCATTGACCGCCTGGCACAGCCGCCGTGGCGCTATGCCGGACATCCTCACCGTCAGGCGCAGATTGCTCTCCGGCGGGGTCTCCTCCAGTACCCGGACCATCTCCAGCAGTTGGGCGCGGTAAGCCCACAGGCGCAGCAGAGCGATTCCCAGGGCGGCAAGGG
>JAAWQM010000035.1 GCA_022800525.1 Oscillospiraceae bacterium | reverse complement strand
GTCATCACAGAAACCACCTATGGACGCGGAAAGACGGCGTGATCGTGCGATCACGCCGCCCTCTGCGGCAATAGTTCCCTATCACCTTTTACCCTTGCAACGCAAGGGTTTTCCGATTTGTCCTTATTATGCCATAAGGGCATACGTTCGCCACGCTGGCTTTACAAAACGGTGTGGACATCAAGACAGTCTCCGGGATGCTGGGACACTACAGTGCCGGGTTCACGCTGGACACCTACACCCACGTCACCACCTCGGCGAAAAAGGAAGCCGCCAATACGATGGGCAGTATCCTCTCCGGCGCTCTCCGGTAGTTTCCGGACATTTCCCCGTATGGGTCACGGTTTGGGTCAGAAGAAAACTGCAAAAGTAAACGTAGCCAAAAAGTTCTGAAAATCAAAAGAATCTCCGCAGAATCGTGTGATTTTCAGGGGTTTTTGGTTGCGGCGGTAGGACTTGAACCTACGACCTCCGGGTTATGAGCCCGACGAGCTGCCAACTGCTCTACGCCGCGATATACAGACCTAATAATCCTCGTGGTGCCGGTGGCCGGGCTCGAACCGGCACGGTATCGCTACCGAGGGATTTTAAGTCCCTTGTGTCTACCAATTCCACCACACCGGCGAACATCGGCAGTAGTTAGAATACCATATGTCTTCCCGATTGTCAAGCATCTTTTTAAATTTGGACCAAAAAATTTTTGAATGCGCCCTCCCCCAAAAAGCGGACAGTAAAAAACGGTAAAAAGAGGAGTGAAATCGTAGGGATCGCCCCTGCGGGACATGCTCTGGCGGATACCGCAGGCCTCCGAACGGTCAATCTTGAAGCTGCGCTGAATCTGGTTTGGTGTGATGGGGTGGCTGTGGTTGGAATTAGTGGTCCGCTTATAGGCCCGCCGCCGCACGGAGGAGACTCCGGCCATCTGCATTTGCCGGTGTACGCGCTTGCGGGAGCAGCCAAACTCCGGCTACTGCGGTGACTCCGCGTGCCGCTTTGCCGTCCGTGGGTCCATCTGTGGTACTTCTTTCCCAACTCCACACAGCTCATTCCCTCTTGCCGGTCGCTTCGGATATCCATCCACTGGGTTCCTTATATTTTATCACTGGCGATGCCAGTAAAAAGGCCGCAATAAAACCACTGCGGCATAACATTTTGCTGTATTCCTCCAAATCAAAACCACCCGTTGAACTGGGGGGTATTGTTACTAAAGCGACAATAAAATTGACAGGTCACTACTATGGTAACCTGTCAATTTCTCCTGGCAGCGGGAGAAGGATTCGAACCCTCACATACGGAGTCAGAGTCCGCTGTGCTACCTTTACACAATCCCGCTGTGTTCACCACGAACAATCCTTATTATACACAATCCTCTCCAATTGTCAATACCAAATTTCAAAAATTTTCAAAATTTTTCTCATGGAGCGGCGGAGGGCCGGGCGTTTGTCCGCTGAGGCCTTGAAAAATTTCCACAAAACGGAGGTTGACAAACGTCTACCTCTGTGTTAGGATGTAGGTAGACACCCGTATACCTATCTTGTAAAGGAGCGTTGCATATGGAAAAACAGATCAATTTGTCCGACAGCGAGTGGAAGCTGATGAACCGCCTATGGGCGCGGCCGCCCATGACCATCATGGAACTGACTGCGGCTCTGCGGGAGGATACCGGTTGGAGCAAGAACACGGTCATTACCATGCTGTCCCGGCTGGAGGCCAAGGGGGCAGTGCGCTGCCAGCAGGGTGTGCGGGCCAAGCAATACTTCCCAGCCATCGAGCGTCAGGCCGCCGCCAGAGCGGAGACGGAGAGTTTCCTGGGCAGGGTCTACGGCGGAAGCCTAGGGCTGATGATGAGCGCCATGGTGGAGAGCCGGGGCCTGACGGAATCGGATATTGCGGAGCTGTCCGCCATTCTGGAACAAGCGGGAGGAAACACACAATGAGAAAGCCTGATTTTATGCCAATTCTGTTGGCGCTGCTGCTGGCAGGGCTGTGCCTGTCCAATCTGGCCGGGTGCGCCGGAAAGGACAAGGACGTTTCATCCCCAAACACAGAGCAGAACGAACCCGTCACCACACCGGACCCCGAACCTGCCCCTTCGGACACAAACCCAGCAGAACCCGCCGCCCCGGCGGACGGACCTCTGACAGAGGATGAGCTGAAATACTTCAATGAGGAATTTTTCAACGGCGAGTATCTGAATATCCGCAATCAGTTCCTGTCCTCTATATATGAGACAGCGGCGGACATCAACCTCTTTGAGCTGTTCTACTGCGGCACCGGCGAGGGCGAGGCCTTGTCGGATGAGGAGTGGGCGGCTTTTGAGGCGGCGGGCGGCTTTGTGGAAACTGATGTCACCAAAGTGTCCACCGCAAATGCGGATGCGGTGCTGATGGAGCACATAGGGCTGACCCTGGCGGAGACCAGCCAGTCAGGGCTGGACAGTTTCATTTACCTGCCGGACTATGATGCCTACTATCTGGCCCACGGCGACACTAACTATCTCAACGAGGTCGTTTTCTCCTCTGGAGAATGGCGGGATGGACTGATTCACTTGTACTATGCAGATGAGATCAGCAGCGTCATGAAATGCGTGTCTCTGCGTGAAACGGCAGACGGCAGCTATCAATTTGTCTCCAACGTGTTCTTCGATGATACCGTAAGCTGACCGGTGAAAGGAGTACAGCATGAGAGAAGTTCTGATTACATCTTCGGCGCTGATTCTGGCGCTGCTGCTTCTGCGGCGGGTATTCCGGCAAAAGATATCCCGCCGGGTGCAGTACGCCCTGTGGGGGCTGGTGCTGATCCGGCTGCTGCTGCCCGTGAGTCTGCCCGCGCTGGATTTCAGCGTACTGACCATGGCGGAGCCGGTGCGGGAGACCATTTCCACCCGCCTGGAGGTCCCGGCGTTCACTGCCCCTGTGGTTCCCATCCCCAACACGCAGAACCAGCCGCCCCAGGCCGCCTACCCGGAAGCAGCGGAACCCGTGATTCCCGGCACAGCTCCGGCATCCCCCGCGGCGGGCCGCGCGGAACCCTCTGCCAGAGAGCTGACCGTGACCGAAGTCCTCGGTGCGGTATGGCTGACAGGAACGGCGGCGATGACAGTATGGCTGGTGGTATCCAACCTCCGCTTCGCGCTGAAGCTTCGCAGCCGCCGGATCACCGTAACGGTCCCTGGATGCAGGTACCGGGTCTACATGGTGGAGTCCGGGCTGGCGTCCCCGTGCCTGTTCGGGGTCCTGCGGCCCGCCGTCTACCTGACGCCCGCCGCCGTCCGGAGTGAAGAGAGCCTGCGCCACGTGCTGGCCCACGAGGAGACTCACGCCCGCCATATGGACCCCCTGTGGTCCCTGCTGCGCGGCGTGTGTCTGGCGGTCTACTGGTTCGACCCCCTGGTGTGGATCGCCGCGTCGGCTGCCAAAACGGACTGTGAGCTGGCCTGCGACGAGGGAGCTGTCCGCCGTCTGGGCGAGGGGGAGCGGCTGGCCTATGGCAGGACCCTGTTGAGCCTGATTCCCGTCCGGCGGCTGCCTGGGAACCCCCTGCTGTCCGCCACCACTATGTCCTCGGACAAAAAGCGTCTCCGGGACCGCCTCACCCGCATCGCGGAGACCCGCAAGACCCGCAAGCTGGCCCTGTGCGCCATGGCGCTGCTGACAGCGGGGGCGTGCCTCATCACCTTTGCGGGATGCTCGGAGGACGCGGCAGGGAACGGCCCCGGCGCAAAGCCCCTCTCCACAGCGGCGAAGCGGCAGGACGGCCCCATCTCAGCAGCGGAGCTGCGGTATTTCAACGAGCAGTATTTTAACGGCACCTACATGAATATCCGCAACCAGTTTCTGTCCTCCATCTACGAGACCCCGGCGGACATTGACCTGTTTGGGCTGTTCTACTGCGGCAACGGGCGGAATGAGACGATGACGGACGAGGAATGGGCCGCCTTTGAGGCGCAGGGCGGCTTTATGGACACCGACGTCACCAAGCTGTCCACCACCGGAGCGGACGCGGTGCTGCTGGAGTACACCGGCCTGACCCTGGCGGAGACCAGCAAGGCGGGGCTGGAGAACTTCACCTACCTGCCGGATTTCGACGCGTACTACCACGCCCACGGCGACACCAACTACCGCGGCCAAGTGAATATTTCCGCCGGAGTGCGGGAGGGGGATCTGATTCATTTGTACTACGACGTCAGCGCAATTGACAGTGTCTGCACTTGCGTCACTCTGCGGGAGATAGAGGGCGGCGGTTATCAATTCGTATCCAATACGTTCAAAGAGACGCCGATTATCCCCACCGTATATCCCAGCGTGGAGCCTGTAGCCGCCATCTCCCTGACGGACCTGACGCCCTTTGAGCCGGAGAAGATGGAAGTCACCCGCCGCAGCGGCGACTGCGCGGAGCGGCTGATCTCCCAGGGCAACTGGGCGTTAGCCAGCGGGGAACATATCCAGGCGTACCGCTCCACGGACGGGAATATCTATGTCGCGCAGATTATTGACGGCGCGGTGAGCAATGGCGAGATGGTTACCTGGGAGGCGGACTGCTTCGCGGTAATGCCCGACGAGTATTTCCAGATCACCCCCTTCAGCGGCCTCTTTGAGCGGAGCGGTTTTGCTGTTTATTACTATGGCGCGTCCCCGGTGGTGACGGACTACTACTGCTTTGACACAGACGGGAGCCTGCTGCATCTGGCCCAGGTCCCGGGCGGCAATGACGGAAACCGGATCATTGACCTGGACGGCGACGGGACCAACGAGCTGCTGTCCACGGACTGGTTCAGCGCGGCGGAACTGCTGTTCCAGCGGGACGGCAGGCTCTACCGCGCGGACATCTCCGCGCTGCTGCCGGAGGCGCTTCCGGAGGGGGCCGGACACTTTGAATTTTCCTCCATCGACCCCTACGCCCGCTGCCTGTCCGGATGCAGTCTTGGGACCGCCGTCAAAGAGGACAGGACGGAATTTAACGCCATGCTGTTCCGGAACATCTACTTTGACGGCGAAAACCTGCTGTTCTACAAGCCAGACAGGACCGCCGTGGACCACGTTTCCACCGGCGTCATCGCTCCAGAGGTGGTGACCGCTGCCGCGCGGGACTTTGCGGAGCCGGACGGCAGTCATGCGGATATCGACGACTGGCGCATCGTCAGCCTGACGGGACCGTGGTATGAGTCTTTCGATGACCTCACGGTGGAGATTTACCGTCTCTATTACGAGCACCACACCACCGCGCCGGAGGACTTCATGTGGGCCGGCGGGAACTATGTAGATGAGGATGGCTGGGCCAGTCCGGGGTATGCCGATTGCGATTACCTCTATTTCCGTGTGGAAGCGGACAGCAGCCGGACGTATCTGTTCAGCATGATGGACAACAGCGACGGCCCCGGCAGCGAGTATTTCCGCGAGAGCCTGGAACAGGCCCTGCTCGACGCCGGACTGCTGGACCTCACCCCCGCCCAGCAGGTCCAGGCAGCGCTGGATCAGATCATGGAGAATGCGTATGCTGTCCTGCAATTGCGGCGTCCGGCAGGCGGCAAAACAGACAGCAAGTCCATTGCGGCCTCCCCGAATGAAGGCAACGCGCAAAACCGGAAGCTCGGCTTTACCGACCCCGGCTCTTTCTCCTGGACCGCCATGCCTAACAGCGCCATGCCTCCGGCGGGTGACCCCGCGCCGGAGGTGGAGGAACTGATGATCGCATCTCCGAACGAGAGCCTGTCCCTGACCTTTTTCTCCGGAAGCGAGCTGGTCCTGTGCCGGGACGGCGATTCCCGCCAGTGGTACCGGGCGGAGTGCCTGTGTGACCCGCAGGACGCATATTATGACCGTTCCGATATCTTTAACTTCATGCGGCAGTGGTTCGACGAGTCAGAGGGGACGGGAGATCAAGCTGCAATTCCCGACGATGGCCGCAGCCGCAAGGAAATCGCCCAGGCGTGGGCGGAAGCCTATGAGGGCGCGGCGCTGGACCTCACCGAGACCAACCGGTATCACTGCACCTATGTGGACGTGAGGGACGTGGATACAGAGGAATACAGCTATATTCCCCGGGAGGATTATCCAGAGTTCATCGGCAGCCGGGAGGCATTTTTGATTGGATACAGCGTGGTGTTTGTCCCAGACGACTACCGTTACCACATGGCGGGCAATACCGGTCCGTACGAGGGCGATGACGCGCCGGAGGGCGCGTACCAGTACTGGCGGTGCGCCTACCTGTACCTTGAGGACGGTTACTGGCGCAGCGACGGTCCAGGGACCGGCCCCTGACGGCAGCATACCAGCGGGAAGGAGGCCCCGGCATCGAGCCGGGACCTCCTTTTGCTATTGATTTTCGCTGAGATACAGTCCCGCCCGGCTGACGATCAGCCGCACAGCTTCCTCCAGGGACTTGCCGCCAACGAAATACGCCCCGGCCTCCTCCCGGATGATGACAGTCAGGTCCTCGTCCGGACCATAGACCTGATCGACGGCCTGATACAGGGCCATGAACTGGTCGAACTCCTCCTGCGTCAGAGGCCGGACGGAGACCTCCAGACTGCTGTCCGGCATGATGACCCAGCCGGTGACGCCGCCCTCCACAGGCTGTCCCAGCTCGTCCAGGAGCGGCCCTGTGGCCTGCTCCGCCATCCGCTCAAAGTCGGCGCGGCTGATCGGGAACGCCGTCCCGAAATAGGTCCCGGTGGGATACCTGGGCAGGAACAGCTTCCGGAGGAAGCTCCAGGCCGCCTCCTTGTCCTTGCAGGCGGTAGTCATCGCCGCGCCGTCCTGCAAGCGGAAACTGCTCCCCACGCCGCCATCCCTGGGGTAGCCCACATAGCTGCACGCCCCGCCAAAGGCGGCGGGATACAGCACCGCCTCCCAGTCCAGCGTCGCCAGCTCCGCCGGAAGCAGGAGCTGACGCCCCGCCAGCGTCCCGGCGTAGATGTCCTCCGGGTCCTCCGCCTGGACCGGGACCGTGCCGCAGAATTCCAGCAGGGCCCGGACCGCGTCCTCATGGACCGCCCCGGCCTCCCGGTCCACGAGGCCGTCCAGGGTCATGGGCAGGAGCAGCTCCAGCAGCTCGTCCCTGGCCATGCTGCCAAAGGCCGTGCTTCCCTCCGGCAGGGCCGCCAGCGCATCCTGGAAGTCCTCCCAGGTCCAGCTCATGCGCTCCCCCACCAGATCGGGCCGCCCTGCGGCGGTGAGAATGGTAAAGGATGGGAACGCCTGATACAGCTTTCCGTCCCGGCAGGCCGCATCGACTACCCGCTCCATCAGCGCGTCCCGCCCCAGGTCCGGATCGTTCTCAATGTAGGGGATCAGGTCCTCCAGATACCCCCGCTGGCCGTACTCCAGGATGGGCAGTCCGGAGGTATCCAGCAGGTCGGGGATATTGCCCGCCAGCATCTCCGTGTGGAGCCTGGTTATCCCTGCGGACATATCTCCGGCGGTATTGTACTCAGAGTAATCGCGCACTTCAATCCTGCAAGCGGGGCGGGCCTTGTTGAACTCCACGATTTCCGCCCGCACGTCGCTGCGGAGATCCAGCGTGGCATAGGTCAGTACGGCCCCCTCCGGCAGGCTGTCCGGGTCCGCGGGTGTCAGGACGGCAATTTCCGCGCCGCTGTCCGTACTGGCCACGGCCACCAGCCGCCCTTCCTCCAGGGCCGACAGGCAGAGCACCCGCCCGCTGTTGATATCGACCCCCGTCCAGGACAGCAGCCGCACCAGTTCTCCGGTCTCCGCGCGGTATCCATACAGGGCATCCCCGCTGCCGCAAAAGAACAGGTATCCTCCCCCGCCGGACCAGACCTCCCCGCATCGGACCGGCAGCGTGTAGGACTCTCCCCAGCCACCGCTTTCCGGACGGATGGCCCGCAGAGCCCCAGCCTCTCCCGGGCTGGAGCCGGCAGTCCGCAGGGCCGCTCTGCCGTCCTCCAGAAGGACCATGGCGTCCCGCTGGACCGCATTTGCCGCATCCAGCGTGCAAAGGAGCTTCTGCTCCCGGTCAAAGACGGCCACGCTGTCCTCCAAATGGAGGTACAAGCGGTCCTCTTCATCTGTAATAACGCCGGAAATCCAATCCAGCGGCAGGTTCCCCGGCAGCTCGTCCAGGCTGAACCGCGTCAGCTCCGTACCGTTCGTATCAAACTGCTGAACGTAGTTCCCGGACGGCTGGCCGTCCCACGGGACAGCGGAGGTAACGAGCCACACGGACCCTTCACGTCCGGGCCAGCAGTCCAAGGTGGACACATATCCCGCCGCGCCGTTGAGGAAATCGAAGGAGCGGTAGTCCTCCGCCTGCCGGAAGCTCCCTCCGGAGCTGCCGCCCTGAAACAGGGCCGTCCCGGAAATCGGGGTAAAAAATTTTGTCCCATTACCGTCCTCCATTTCGGCCTCCTGACTGACCGCGCCGGTCAGCCAGACCGTTCCTTCGCTGACGCAGGCTTGCAATATGTAACCAGCCTCCGCCTCCGCGCTGGCAAACTCCGGCACATAGACCTTGCCGCTGAGCGTCTCCGTGGTGTCAGCCCCGTCTCCCGCCTGCCCGCCGCAGGCGGTCAAACACAGCAGAAGGCTCAGTATCAGGATTCTTTTCTTCACAGCTTCCGTCCTCCTTCTCAGTCATGGGGCAAGTATACCGGACGATTGCATATAATTTCCATCCGGGTTGTATCTTTTTTGTATCATTCCTGCTATATTCCTGCATCATTTCTTACGACTCCCGCCAGAGAAAATGATCCTTGACATTTTGCATGATTTGCATTATATTTAATAATGCAAAGGAGGTGAGGCCATGCTGCTTCGATTGGATTTCTCCAGCGGCGTGCCTATTTATCAACAGATCAGGAACCAGGTTGTGGTCTCCATTGCCTCTGGAGAACTGGAGCCCGGAGAGAAGCTGCCCACCATCCGCGCCCTGGCGGAGGAGGCGGGCATCAACATGATGACCGCCAGCAAGGCGTACCAGCTTTTGAAGGCGGAGGGCTATATCACCACCGGACGCCGGGACGGGGCCACAGTGCGCATCCCCAGCGCCGGGGCCGGACCGGAGGCGGTGGAGGGCCTGCGGCTGCGGCTGTGCGAGCTGCGGCTGGCGGGGATGGGGAAAGAAGCGATTCTGGAATTATGCGGAAAGCTGATAGACGAGGAGGCGCCGGGGAAATGACTCTGTTCTGGGCTTTGATTGCGTGGCTTCCGGCTCTGCCGGCTTTGCCAATTATCTATTTCATGCGAAAAAACGAGTGCAAGCCGAAGAAAAACATCATCGTAGGCATAACCCTGCCCTGGGAAGGGCAGCGGGACGAGGCTGTGCTGGCTTTTCTGGAGCAGTACAAAAAGGAGTTGAAGCTGGTCTGCTGGCTGATGCTGGCGGCAATCGTGCCGTCTCTGCTTATCAGGAGCGCCGGGGTCTTCCTGACGTATTGGCTGCTCTGGATCATAGCGCTCTGTTTTGTGTTCTTTATCCCCTACGTTCGATGCAACAAGTCTCTGCGGCAGATCAAGGACGAGCGGGGCTGGCGGCTGGACGCGGAGGAGACGTCCCAGGTGGTCACAGACCTGAAGGCTGCGGCGGAGGAAATGCGGTGGCTCTCGCCCTGGTGGTTTCTGCCGCCGTTTCTGCTCAGTCTGCTCCCGCTGTGTTTCGACCGGACCTTCTGGCCGTTTTGGGCCATCGAAGCGGCGATGGTGCCGGTGTTCTACCTCTGCTACCGTTACCTGTACCGCCGCCGGGCGGATGTCGTGGACGAGGACAGCAGCCGGACCAAGGCCCTGACCCGTATCCGGCGGTATAACTGGGGAAAGTGCTGGCTGATCGTGGCCTGGGCCACGGGCTTCTTCAATGCAGGTATGTGGCTGACGCTGGACCATATCTGGTGGTGCATGGCGGTGATCCTGGCCTACGGGCTGGTGGTCTGTATCACGGTTGTCAGCATTGAGTTCCGGGTCCGCCGCCTCCAGGAGAAGCTGACCGCGGACAGCGGCCGCCTTGTAGACGAGGATGACCGCTGGCTCTGGGGCATTCTGTATTACAATCCCAACGACACCCGAATGATCGTCAATGACCGCATCGGCATGAACACCACCGTCAATCTGGCCCGCCGTCCTGTACAAGTTTTCATGGGACTGATGCTCGCTTTATTGCTGGCGTGCCCGCTGGCTGGGGTGTGGCTGATTGGCATGGAAAACACGCCGGTGGAGCTGGAAATCACGGACACGGAGATCACAGGCACCCACTACGGCGGACACTGGAGCGTACCGCTGGAGGACGTGGCGGAAGTGGAGGTCATCACGGAGCTGCCCCGGCTGTCCCGGGTAGCGGGCACAGGGATGGACTCCGCTCTTACCGGACAGTTCAACGCCGGCGGCTGGGGGCGTGTGACCCTCTGCATAGACCCCCGGACGGGGCCGTGGCTGAAGGTGACCGCCGCAGACGGCAAGATCTATCTGTTCGGCGGCGGCATGGAAAGCGCGGCGGAGGAATCTGCTGAAAAACTGCAATAAAGCACGGAGAAGGACGGCGCCATCGGCACCGCCCTTCCATCTCGCCTGTTTTTTTGACGATAGCGATCTGATCGAGAAGCTGTAAAATTTCTTCCTTGGTATACTCGGTCTTTTCACTTTCTGAGAATGTCAGCCGCAGCTCGTATAAGGTGGCAAGCTCGATTTTTTCATTCCCGCTTCTGCCGGCATTTTTGCAGCCCGCTTTTTAAAGATACTGTTATCGTATCACAGCCTGTTCAATCTGACAACCGTTTTTTGCCGCAGACCCAAGAGGCCCCGGACATCCGTCCGGGGCCTCTTGGGTTTGGTAATCATTCATTCAGGACTATGGCTGTCAAATCGCGGGAGTACGCGACAGGACACAGGATCAGTGCTTGGGGCTGGAATTTGCATGGCAGTAGGGGGCGTTGGCGCAGCCCTTGCAGCCGCACCCGCATCCGCCCTTGCCGGACCGCCTGTCCCTGACCATCCCCGCAATCACGGCGGCGACAATCAGGACCAGAACCAGGGTCACTGCGATATAACCCATATGGGACGCAATGTATGCGAACATTGAAGACGCTTCCTTTCCAATCAGCGCGCGCCCGCCACAGAGTGGTCATTCAGCCGCACCGCGCCGTTGTTCTCCTTGTAGGGACGCAGCAGCAGGTACAGCAGGCCAACCAGCAGCGCAAACGCGATAACGGTAAAGATGCCGAAGGGAGCCTCGCCGGTGACAAGACCGCCGATCTGGTAGACGATCATGGCGATTACATACGCGAATCCACACATGTAGCCGATAGCGCCCATGGTCCACCTGGCGCTGTTCATCTCCCGCTTGATGGCGCCCATGGCGGCGAAGCAGGGAGCGCACAGGAGGTTGAAGATCATGAAGCTGTAGGCGGTGATGGCGGTGAAATCCGCGGCGACCAGTGTCCACAGGGGGCTGCTGTCGTCGATCAATTCATCAACATCCCCGGCGTAGTGGTAGAGCGTACCAAAGGTGGAGAGAACGTTCTCCTTGGCGATGAGGCCGGTGAAGCTGCCCACGGTGGCTTTCCAGGCCATGTCGCCCTTCCAGCCCAGAGGGTAAAAGATCCAGGCCAGTGCGCTGCCGATTGCGGCCAGGATGGAATTGTTGTTGTCCTCCACCGGACCGAACGTTCCGTCCACGAAGCCGTAGCCCTGGAGGAACCACAGGACGATGGTGGAGAGCAGAATCACGGTACCGGCCCGCTTGATGAAGCTCCAGCCCCGCTCCCAGGTGCCCCGCAGCACATTGCCGGGGTTGGGGACGTGGTAAGAGGGCAGCTCCATCACAAAGGGGGCGGGATCGCCGGCAAACATTCTGAACTTCTTGAGCATGATGCCGGAAACGATGACCGCCGCCACGCCGATGAAATAGGCGGAGGTGGCGACCCACCAGGCCCCGCCGAAGATCGCGCCTGCGAACAGGCCGATAATGGGCATCTTCGCGCCGCAGGGCATGAACCCCGTAGTCATAATGGTCATTCTCCGGTCACGGTCCTGCTCAATGGTACGGGAGGCCATGATGCCGGGCACGCCGCAGCCGGTGGCAACCAACATGGGGATGAAGCTCTTGCCGGAAAGACCGAAGCGGCGGAAAATGCGGTCCATGATGAAGGCGATGCGGGCCATATAGCCAATATCCTCCAGGATACACAGCAGGAAGAACAGCACCAGCATCTGCGGCACAAAGCCCAGCACAGCGCCGACGCCGGCCACGATGCCGTCCTGGATCAGCCCGTACAGCCAGCTCTCCTCAGCCACGCCCGCCGCGCCCAGAATGGCGTCAAACCAGCCGGGGACCCACTCGCCGAAGAGCACGTCGTTGGCCCAGTCGGTAGCAGCGGTGCCGATGGAGATCGTCCAGCCGCCCATGGCGATGGCGTACACCAGAGCCATGACCACCACGAAGATGGGCAATGCCAGGACGCGGTTGGTGACAATCTGGTCGATCTTGTCAGAGATGGTCAGCCTGCCCGCGCTCTTGCGTTTGAAGCAGGAGCCGATGATGGACCCGATCCAGTTGTAGCGTTCGGCGGTGATGATACTCTCAGCATCGTCGTCCATCTCGTCCTCGCAGGACTTGATGTCCCCCTCAATGTGGCTGATGGTTTCCTGGTTCAGGTTCAGCTGCTCGCGGACCTTCTCGTCCCGCTCGAACAGTTTGATGGCGTACCAGCGCTGCTGCTCATCGGGAAGGTTATGTAAGGTAAGCTCTTCAATATGGGCCAGGGCGTGCTCCACGCTGCCGGAGAACCGGTGGGGCGGAGCGGAAGCCTTACGGCCCGCCGCGCCGGCGGCCCGTCCGGCGGCCTCCATGACGCCGTCGCCCTTGATGGCGGAAATCTCCACCACCTCGCAGCCCAGCGTATTGGCCAGCTTTTTGGTATCCAGCTTGTCGCCGTTTTTGCGGATAACGTCCATCATGTTGACGGCCACCACCACGGGGATGCCCAGCTCCATCAGCTGGGTGGTCAGGTACAGGTTGCGCTCCAGATTGGTGCCGTCGATGATGTTCAAAATGGCGTCGGGACGCTCCTTGACCAGATAATTCCGGGCCACCACCTCCTCCAGGGTGTAGGGGGACAGGGAGTAGATGCCGGGCAGGTCGGTGATGGTCACATCCTTACGGCCCTTCAGGGCGCCCTCCTTCTTCTCCACGGTGACGCCGGGCCAGTTGCCCACATATTGGTTGGTGCCCGTCAGGGCATTGAACAGCGTGGTTTTTCCCGTATTGGGGTTGCCCGCCAGGGCAATCTTGATGCTCATGGGAAATCTCTCCTTCCATATCATAGCCGCAGCTATGAATTAGTAATTGCTAACCTCCGGCTGCCGCAGGACCGTACCTTGTACGCCCCCGCAGGAAGGCCGCGCTACTGCACCTCGACCATTTCCGCATCCGCCTTCCGCAGGCTCAGCTCGTAGCCCCGGACGGTGACCTCCACAGGGTCGCCCAGGGGAGCCACCTTGCGGACATAAATATCGACGCCCTTGGTGATGCCCATATCCATGATACGGCGCTTCACCGCGCCCTCTCCATGAAGCTTCACCACCCGGACGGTGGAACCGATCCTTGCGTTTTTCAGGGTTTCCATTCTCTCCCTCTCCTTTCCACAATAAGATTCATCCAAAAGGAGCCGCTAAAGGCTCAGATCATGATTTTTGCGGCCATATCCTGGTCCACCGCCACACGGGCGCCCTTGACCTCAACGATCATGTTTCCGCCAATCTTGGAAATCACAGATACCTGCCCACCAGCCACAAAGCCCAGGTTCTCCAGGAACTGGCGGGTCTCCGGCTTTCCGCCGACCTTCTTGATCAGGTTCTGCTCGCCCGGCCTCGCCATTGTCAACGGCATCACTATGTCGCCTCCTTCGAATAGCCACAGCTTACTTTTGTTAGTACTAGCTAACACCTGCTTATAAGTTAGCATCATTTAATCAATTTGTCAATGGAATTCCTACAAGTTTTTCGGATTTATTGAATATGCACAAAAAGGCCCGCCGCTCCAGCCATGCCTTTGTCAATCAATCCCGCCGTTCCTGGGCGGGGCTCAGGTGGCCCTCGCTCCAGGCCAGCATACTGTGCAGGACCGGCGCGAAGCTCTCCCCCATTTCCGTCAGGGTGTACTCCACCCTGGGCGGAATTTCCTGGTAGACCTCCCGGTGGAGGAAGCCGTCCCGCTCCAGCTCCCGCAGGGATTTGGTCAGGCTGGACTGGGTGACGCCGTCCAGCCGCCGCATCAGCTCCCCGAACCGCTGGACCCGGTAGACCGTGACGTACCACAGGATCATGATTTTCCACTTGCCGCCCAGGACGCTTTGCAGCCGGCTCATGGGTACGCACCGTGCCAGCATCTCCGGCGTTTCAAACTTGTTTTCGGACATAGCCAAGCCTCTTTCTAAAGCAATCACCAAAATTCGCAGCATCCTGTAAGCTTCTGACGGGCCTGCTGCGCACAACGTGCGGGCGGGCAATACCCGCCCCTGCAGTCTGGTGCCAGTACTGACTTTGGTGCAAAAAAGTGAACTAATACTAAAAAAATTGCGTACTTGAAAAACTCCTAACGGCGATATACCATCAAGGCATCCCGGGGATCAAATCACGAAAGGAGCCACCCATATGCATTTTACCGGAACGATCTGGCGGCCGCCCTACGAGAGCGAGTCGCTGCTGCTGGAGGCCACCGCAGGCTGTACCCACCACCGCTGCAAATTCTGCACCCTATATGATGATCTGCCCTTTCGCTTCCACATGTCGCCTTTGGAGGACATAGAAGCCGACCTCCAGGAGGCGCAGCTGTACCAAACCGGCCCTCTGGAGCGGCTTGGCCTGCGGATGCAGGGGCTCGGCGAGCCCCAGGGCCCCCGCCGGGCCTTTCTGGTGGGAGCCAACCCCTTTGTACTGAAGCCGGAGCGGCTGGAGCGCATCGCGGAACTGGTCCGGGCCTACTTCCCGCAGTGTGAGACGATTGGCTGCTTTGCCCGGATCACGGACATCACGCTGAAAACCGGCCAGGAGCTGGCCCGTCTGGCCCAAGCGGGATATGACGGCATCACCATCGGCGTGGAGACCGGGGACGCGGAGCCGCTGGCCTTCATGGACAAAGGCTATACGCCGGAGGACATCCTGACCCAGACCCGCCGTCTGGAGGAAGCGGGCATTGCCTATCATTTCTTTTATCTGGCGGGCATCGCCGGGGAGGGGAAGGCCAGGGAGAGCGCCATCCGTTCGGCGGAGCTGTTCAACCGGACCCATCCCCGCCGCATTGGGTCCTCCATGCTGACCGTCTTCCGGGAGTCCCGGCTGTACCAGGAGATTCAGGCCGGGAACTGGCGGGAGGCCGGGGAGCGGGAGAAACTGGAGGAGGTCCGCGCCCTGGTGGCGCACCTGGACATCCCGGTGATTTTCGCCGCTCTTGGGGCGTCCAACGCGTTCAACCTGGAGGGACGTCTGCCGGAGGAACGGGAAGCGCTGCTGTCCGCCCTGGACCAGATCCTCAGCCGTTACAGCGAAGCGGAGCTGCGCCGCTACCGGGAGAACCTGCCCCACCTCTGAGCAGCACAGCAGGCCCCCGGCAGAAGCCGGGGACCTGCGTAAGGCTGTTCTCAGCACAATTTCGCGCCTGCGGGGATCTTACCGTCCACCATCAGCAGGTTCAGACACTCCTCGCCCTTCTCAGTGTGGACGGCGGAGATCAGCATCCCCTGGCTCTCCTGGCCCATCATCTTCCTGGGCGGGAGGTTCACAATCGCCACCAGCGTCTTGCCGATCAGGTCCTCCGGGGCGTACCACTTGGCGATGCCGGACAAAATCTGCCGGTCTGTGCCGGTGCCGTCGTCCAGGGTGAATTTCAGCAGCTTGTCAGACTTCTTCACCCTCTGGCAGTCCTTCACCTTCACGGCCCGGAAGTCGGATTTGCAGAAGGTGTCGAAATCCACCATCTCCCCGGACTGCGGCTCGATCTCGACTGCGGGCAGGGCGGCCTTTTTGGCCTCCTCCTGAACGCGCTCCAGCTCCTCCAGCTCCTTCGACATATCGATGCGGGGGAACAGGTTCTCTCCCTTGCGGACCTGCACGTCCGCGGGCAGCACGCCCCACTTCTCCGCACTGTCCCAGCTCTGAGCGGCGGCATCCGCGCCAATCTGAGCAAAAATCTTCTCACAGCTCTCAGGCATGAAGGGCGTCAGCAGCACGGTACAGATCCGCACGGCCTCCAGCAGATTGTACAGCACCGCCGCCAGCCGCACGCCGTTGGCATCCATATCCTTCGCCAGCGCCCAGGGGGCGTTTTCATCAATATACTTGTTGGCCCGCTGAATGACCTTGAAAACCTCCTCCAGGGCGTTCTGGAACTGGAATTTCTCCATCTGTTCCTCATAGCGGGCGCGGAGGCCCGTGGCCAGGGAGATCAGGCTGTCATCCAGCTCCGGATTCGCCTGGCGCTCCACAGGCAGCCTGCCGCCGAAATACTTCTCCGCCATTGCGGTGGTACGGCTGACGAGATTGCCCAGGTCGTTGGCGAGATCCACGTTGATGGTCTGGATCAGCAGCTCGTTGGTGAAGTTGCCGTCGGTTCCGAAGGGGAAGGTGCGCAGCAGGAAGAACCGCAGCGCGTCCACGCCGTAGCGCTCAGAGAGCAGATAGGGGTCCACCACGTTCCCCTTGGACTTGCTCATCTTGTCGCCGTTGAAGTTGAGCCAGCCGTGGCCGTAGACCTTCTTGGGCAGGGGCAGGTCCATGCTCATCAGGAAGGCGGGCCAGTAGATGGAGTGGAACCGGACAATCTCCTTGCCCACGAAGTGAACGTCAGCGGGCCAGAACTTTTCCAGATCGTTATATTGATTGTTTTGATAACCCAGCGCAGTCATATAGTTGAACAGCGCGTCCAGCCACACGTAGACCACATGGCCCGGGTCGAAGTCCACCGGCACGCCCCAGGTGAAGTTGGTACGGCTGACGCACAGGTCCTGCAAGCCGCCCTCGCAGTCGATGAAGTTGTTGACCATCTCGTTGACCCGGCTGCGGGGTTCCAGGAAATCGGTATTCAGCAGCAGGTCCCGGACCCGGTCCGCGTATTTGGAGGCCCGGAAGAAATACGCCTCTTCCTCCGCGTCCACCACCTCGCGTCCGCAGTCAGGGCACTTGCCGTCCACCAGCTGGCTTTCGGTCCAGAAGGACTCGCAGGGCTTGCAGTACTTGCCCTTATAGGAGCCCTTATAGATATCGCCGTTGTCGTACATCTTCCGGAAGATTTTCTGGACCGCGGACACATGATAACCGTCGGTGGTACGGATGAAGCGGTCATAGGAAATGTTCATCAGCTTCCACAGGTCCAGCACTCCGCCGGGAGCCGCGACGATCTTGTCCACGAACTCCTGGGGCGAGACTCCGGCCTCCTTGGCCTTGTCCTCAATCTTCTGGCCATGTTCGTCGGTGCCGGTCAGGAACATCACGTCATAGCCGCACAGCCGCTTGTAGCGGGCCATGGCGTCGGTGGCGACGGTACAATAGGCGTGACCGATGTGCAGCTTGCCGCTGGGGTAGTAGATAGGGGTCGTAATATAAAAGTGTTTGTTGTCCATAGGACAGTTCCTCCAAAGTTTCTATATATGGCAGCGCTCAAAATGGTTGGCACAATCCCTGCTGGGACGGATATTACCCGTCCCAGCAGAGCGGCTGCGTATTCTGATGATTGCTATAGTCTGCATCACATCCGCGCGTCCGGCTTGTCCGGATGATCCCGGAGGGCCATCAGCAGGAATCCGGCAGAGTTCTTCCCTTGTCCGCCAGTAATCCCCATAGCAGCACCCCCTTTTTGCATAGTATGTCTAATGTACCACAAATTCCCGTCCTTTACAAGCCTCAGGCACCTGAAATCTTTAAATAATATTTCAAAAGGGGTGTTGACCGATTTGGTCAACGGCAGTAAGGTAAAAGGGAAAGGAGGGCGGTCATGAATCCGAAGTTCTTCAACCTGCCTGAGGAGCGGCAGGACCTCATCCGGAACAGCGCCATGCTGGAGTTTGGGGAAAGCTCCTTCAAAAAGACCTCCGCCGACTCCATCGCCAAGCGGGCCAGCATCTCCAAGGGGCTGCTGTTCCACTACTTCAAGGACAAGCGGGAGCTGTACCTCTATCTGTTTCAGTACGCTATTGAGGAATCGGTTGGAAAATACTTCACAGACGCACATTACTGCGGAGAGACGGATTTCTTCCTTGCTTTGGAGAAGGGCCACAAGATCAAGATGGAACTGGTACGCCGCCTGCCGGGGCTGTTCCGGTTCGTCATGCGGGCCTATTATGAGCGGGACAGCGTGCTGTCGCCCAAGCTGCAAAAGAAGCTGGCCGACGTGCTGGAGCATACCACCAGCACATTTCTCGCCCGTATGGACCTCTATAAATTCAAGGACGGGGTGGACCCCAGGCAGGTCATCCGCCTGCTGACCCTGGCCAGTGAGGGAATGCTGGCAGAAACCAACGCCTGCACGGCGGAGGAGATCGACAAACTCTTTCAGGAGTACAAGCGGTACGCGGATATGCTGCGGCAACATCTATACAAGGAGGAATATCTATGATTGATATTACGAACCTGACCAAAACCTACGGCAAAGCCCGGGGCGTCACAGAGCTGACGCTCCACGTCCCGGAGGGCGGCTGCTTCGGCTTCATCGGCCCCAACGGGGCGGGGAAATCCACCACCATCCGCACGCTGCTGGGGCTTATCTCCCCCACTGCGGGGTCCGCGCGGGTGCTGGGTCTGGACTGTGTGAAGGAGCGCACCGCCATTCTGGCTCAGACGGGCTACATGCCGTCGGAGGCCATGTTCTATCCGGAGATGCGGGTATCTGAAGTCATCCGGCTGTCGGCGAACCTGCGGAAGCGGGACTGCCGGGCCGAGGCCAGGGCCTTGTGTGAAGCTCTGGAGCTGGATGGCCGAAAAAAAATCCGGGAGCTGAGCCTGGGCAACCGCAAGAAGGTGTCCATCGTCTGCGCCATGCAGCACCGCCCCCGGCTCTATATCCTGGACGAGCCTACCAGCGGCCTGGATCCGCTGGTCCAGCGGGCGTTCTGGTCCGCGCTGGACCAGCGGCAGCGGGAGGGCGCTACGGTGTTTCTCTCGTCCCACGTCCTCTATGAGGTCCAGCGTTATTGCAGCCGCGCGGCGATTATCCGTGAGGGCCGCCTGATCGTGGAGGGGACCACAGCGGAGCTGGACATTGAGAACAAATTTTTTGACTACTACGAAGGGAGGGCGGCGCAATGACCATTTTCCGGAAAGAGCTGCGCACCGGGGCGGTAAGTCTCGTGATCTGGAGCGCGGTTATCGGCGGGCTGATGGCGGTGTGCGTAGGGCTGTACCCCTCCATGGAGGGCTCGATGGGGGACATGTCCGCCCTGTTTGCCGGTATGGGCGAGTTCTCGTCCGCCTTCGGGCTGGACAAGCTGGCCTTCGGCACAATCATGGGCTTTTACGGAACGGAGTGCGGCAACATCCTGGGCCTGGGCGGTGCGTTTTTCGCCGCGCTGACCGCCATGGGCCTGCTGGCCGGGGAGGAGGGCGGCCACACGGCGGAATTCCTGCTGACCCACCCGGTGAGCCGGCTGAGAGCGGCGGGAGAAAAGCTGGCTGCGCTGGCCGTCATGATCCTGATATTGAATGTGGTATGCTTCGCCTGCGGGGCGGGCGGCATCCTGGCAATCAGGGCGGAGACGGACTGGAAGGACCTGCTGCGGTATCACGCCGCGCTGCTGCTGATGCAGCTGGAGGTAGGCGGCATGTGCTTCGGGCTGTCGGCCCTGCTGCGGCGGAGCGGCTTCGGATTGGCTATGGGACTTGCGGCGGGGCTGTACTTCCTGGGCCTGCTCATCAACCTGGATGCGGCGATGGAGCCTCTGAGGTTCATCACCCCCTACTACTACGCCGACGCGGCCCGCGTCTTCGCCGGGGACCCCCTGCTGGGCCCCGTCCTCACCGGCTGCGCACTGGGGCTGCTGGGCGCGGGTTTCGGCCTGTGGCAGTACAGCCGGAAGGACATCGCCGCCTGAAAGCCAGCCCCTGAAATTACCAAATATTTTCCATAAATTTTTCTGTCCTGCACAAAATTTACAATTCTATCCAGAAACCTCTTGCCTTTTTTATGGAGTTTTGCTATAATGCCAAGTAGGCACCCCCGCTGTGGAGGGCAGACGCTTTCCACAGCGCACGGCGCGGAACCGTCCAGACAGCGGCCCGCGCACAGTCCAGACAGGAAAGGAGGCCCACATCAGAGGAGCGGATCGTCTGTAATTTTATGGAAAAGGGAGAAAAATTTATGAAGAAGAAACTGAGTCTGTCGGTGCAGATCCTGATCGCACTGCTCCTTGGCATCCTGCTGGGCTGGCTCTGCCTGAGCTTCGAGGGCGGTCCGGCCTTTACCGCCAGCTACCTGAAGCCCTTCGGCGACATCTTCGTCAACCTTCTGAAGTTCATCGTGGTGCCCGTGGTGCTGCTGAGTATGATTGATGGCATCCTGTCCATGGACGACATGAAGAAGGTAGGGGCCGTGGGCTGGAAGACGGTGGCCTACTTCCTGTGTACCACCGCCATCGCCTGCGTCATCGGCCTGGTGTTCGCCAATGTGTTCAACGCCATGGGCGCGTTCCCCCGCCTGTCCCTGGAGGCGGGCGCGGAGTGGACCGGAAACACCTCCGCCAATTTCATGGATACCATCAAGGGGATCTTCCCCTCCAACATGTGGGAGTCCTTCCACACCGCCAACATGCTCCAGGTCATCGTCATCGCCCTGTTCTTGGGCGGCTCCATCATGGCCGCCGGTGAGAAGGGGCGCCTCTGCCGGGACTTCGTCTCCTCCGCCTATGCGGTGATTGAGAAGCTCATGGGCTTCATCATCAGCCTCTCCCCCATCGGCGTGTTCACCATGATGGCGTGGGTCGTCGCCACCCAGGGTCCGTCCATTCTGGGCTCTCTGGCATGGGTACTGCTGTGCGCCTACCTGGGCTACATCGTCCACGCGGTGCTGGTCTACTCCATGTCCGCCAAGGCCTTCGCCGGCATGAGCCCGGTGAAGTTCTTCAAGCTGGCCTCCCCCGCCATGATGTTCGCCTTCACCTCCACCTCCTCCGCCGCCACCCTGCCGGTGTCCAAGGAGTGCGCGGATGAGCTGGGCGCGGAGGACGACATCTCCTCCTTCGTCCTGCCCTTGGGCTCCACCATCAACATGGACGGCACCGCCATCTACCAGTGCGTCGCCACTGTTTTCCTGGCGACCTGCGCGGGCGTGAACCTGAGCATCGGCCAGATGGTCACCATCGTCGTCACCGCCACCCTGGCCTCCATCGGCACCGCCGGCGTCTCCGGCGCGGGCATGATTATGCTGGCGATGGTGCTGACCGCAATGGGCATCGACGTCAACCTCATCATGATTATCTACGGCGTGGACCGGCTGTTCGACATGGGCCGCACCTGCCTGAACGTTACCGGCGATATCGCCTGCTCCCTGTGCGTGAGCAAATGGGAGGGCGGCAGGAAGTCCGCCAAGGCCAAGCGCTGACAGCGGCGCAAGATGGAAATACACAGAGGCCCCCGCCATCCCGATAAGATGGCGGGGGCCTTTTGTCCGGCAAAAACGCGCCGGGCGGGACTGCGGGCGTCTCCAGCCGCATCCGGCTGCGCTGTCAGTCCAGGATCTTCTCAAGAGCCTCCAGAAGCTGTTCCTTCTCGAAGGGCTTGTCAACAAACCCCTTCGCGCCGATGGCCCTGGCCTCGTCGAAGGTGTCGTCGTAGGCCAGGGAGGAGACCATAATGATTTTCGCGTCCCCGTGCTCCTCCAGAATTGCCTGCGCGGTCTCCAGCCCGTCCAGCCCCGGCATGATGATGTCCATTGTCACGACGTCCGGCAGAACCTGGCCATACTGGGCGATGGCCTCGTCTCCATTGCGGCAGTAAGCGGCGATCTCATAGTCCGTGCCCTCCAGAAGGTTCTGCATCTGGAGAGCCACCATACGAGAGTCGTCTACCACCATAATCCTTTTTCCCATATCTGAATCGCCTCTTTCTAACAAATTAATGCGTTGTATCTGCCCGGTGACAGGGCACGTAATGAATCAGCTGCGCGCCCTCCCGGTAATCATCGGCATAATTGAGCGCAAACTGCGCCCGCTGGCCCTCCGGCTTGTAGCGCCCCTGATGGAAGGACGGCACGCCGAAACGGGCAGGAACCTTGGTCGCCTTATAGAGAAGGGCGGCGACCCGGCCGCAGAGAATGTTGAAATACTCCTTGCTGAAGTCCTCCAGATCCTGGGCGGAGACCCGCTCCTTCCGGATGACGCTCCGGGTCATCCGGGCGAGCATGGACGAGTCCGCGTACAAGGTAAGGCTGGACTGAAACCCCTTCTTGAAGGTGATGTGTACTGTGCAGAGTTCTCCGGCAGGAGGCATGGAACCCAGATGGAGATGTACGCCCGCGGTCTTTTCCGTCACCTCGCGCACAGCCTTATCCAACATCTCCTCCAGCTTTTTTTGTTCTATCGCGGTATCCATTTGACGCTCCTCCTTTCACGCAGGTCATGAGAAACTGATCTCGCCGTCCACCAGGGTCGCCGTGCAGAGGCCGCGCCTGCTAAAAAACTCGTAAGGCAGGCTGTTGTCGATCGTCAGCACGGTTCCGGGGTAGACGGTATTGCACACCATGCGGCGCGGGACCGTCTCCTCCGGCTCTTCAGCCAGAAGCGCCCGCTCCTTGCTGATCTGATCCAGCTTTTTTTGATTGACCATCAGCTGCATCCGCATCTTGCTCATGCGGCTGAGCTTGGCAGGGCTGTCAGGCTGGCGTTCGGTCTTCTCCAGTTCCCTCTCCAGCTCCCCGATCTCCTGGAGCAGGATGTGGTACTCGAAGTCCCCGCAGGGCTGGCCGCCCAGTATGATCTCCGTGCGGCACTCCGCCCGCGAGCCCACCGTGCCGGCGCTGACCTCCTGCGCGGCCCGCAGAGCGCCGCCGATGACCGTCATGCGCCCGGAGCGTACCTCCACTCCGCCGTCGCAGTAGACGTCGCAGTTGATGAGGCAGTCGGTGCAGATGGATTCCTTGGCGTAAACGCAGGTATTTTCAATAAACTTCGCGAAGATGCCGCGCTGGGCGCGGATGACGGCCTGATTGTCCCCCTGGACGCCGCCGGAGACCACCAGGTCGCCCCCGGCCTCCACCGTGCAGGCCTCCACCACGCCGCCAACGCTGATGTTGCCTATGGCGCGCACAGTGAACCCGCTGCAGATATCCCCCTGGACGCACACATCGCCCAGGAAATTGATGTCCCCGGTGGAGAAGTCCACATTGCCGGGGATATTCAGCAGGGGCTTGACCTGGAAAGCCCGCCCGCTGAACTCCACATGACCGGCGGTGGAGGCCGTCAGCCTGAGCCCGTCCTCGGATATCTCCGTGTGGCGGCCCTTTGGCAGGACGGCTTTTTTCCCGTCTCTGGCGGGGATGGCCCCATCCAGCACCGTGCGGCCCGGTTCTCCCTCGATGGGCGGGATCAGCTTGCAGATCACCTCGCCCTTGTTCACATTGTGGATCACATTCAGAGCGGTGTAGTCCACCTGATTGTTCTCATCCACCGTGAGTTTCCTCTCCAGAACCCGTGGGAAAAAGTCCACCACGCGGCCATCCGTCCCGTGGACGGCGGGTCTTCCCCTGGCACAGCAGAACAGGTGGAAATACCGGTCCGGGTCCTGGGGCAGTTCGTTCAGCAGGGTCTCGTCCACGCCAAAGCGGACCTTGGCTTCCTTCAGCGCCCTGTCCAGGATCGTCCCATCCAGCTCCGCGCCCCGCCCCACCGGCGGGTAGGCCATCAGCCACGCCGCCAGACCGTTGGCGGAGATGAACGCCACCACATGGGCGTCCAGATCCGGCGGGGAACTCTCCCCGTCTCTGCGCTGAATCTGCCGGAGACGCTCGTTGGCGGTGGAGTTGACGGTCATCTGCAGCCGCAGCAGCTCCTGCTGCGACTCGTTCCCCGTGAGGACCAGCGGGAGGTCCGGACGCTCCTCAAGGCGCAGCAGGGGCCTGGATAACCACCCCTTCTCCCCTACCCGCATTTCCCACAGCTGATGGACAGCGTGGTCAGGAGCGAACTGGAGCTCCCTGGATGGCGGGGGCGGCTCCGGTTCAGGCGGAGGGGCCTGCTCTGCCGGAGCCGCCGCTTTTTCCTCCGGTTCCTCACCAAACAGACGGGACAATAAGGAACGATAAAAAGCCATAAGGATCACCTCCTGATCCGCCAACTCCACCCCAGGGGCAGCGGGCGGACTTGATATCCATATTATAGCTTTCCTCCCCTCTCTTGGCAAGAGCGAATTTGTGAATTTATTATTGTTTCCAAACCGAAAAGGTCGGAAGCAATAATATTGTACGGCATTCACCGGACCTCTTTTCGGCACAGGTGAAAATGGGGTGGATTTTTCCAGCGCGCCGTGCTATAATCCTTGGGCGGCCTGTATTGGGCCCGTCTATTTCACTGGATATCGAGGATATGACAATGGACAAGAACAGGTTGGTGATCGGGCTTCCCCGGGCGATGCTGTACTACCGCTACGGCACGCTTTGGCGCACCTTCTTCCGGGAGCTGGGGATGGAGGCCGCGGTCAGCGATCCGACGGACCGGGAGATCATGGAGCGGGGGACGGCCCTGGCCATTGACGAGGCGTGTCTGTCGCTGAAAATTTACCTGGGCCACGTGGCCGCGCTGGCGGGACAGTGCGACTATGTTCTGGTCCCGAGAGTCAGCAATTTCGGCTTCCACCGGAACATGTGCACCCGGTTCGAGGCCCTGCCGGACCTTGTGCGGAGCGTGTTCCGGGAGCAGGACGTGAAGATCCTGTCCTACAACGTGGACGAACTGGAGAAGAAGAGCGAGAAGCTGGCGTTCCTGGAAATGGGCCTCCAGCTTGGGTGCTCCCTCAAGGCGGTCCACCGGGCCTACAAGCTGGCGAAGAAGGCGGAGCTGGCGGAGTACAAGGCCAGGGTCCAGAAGCAGGAGGCCCTCTATAAGCAGGAGGGCATGAAGATTATGATTGCCGCCCACAGCTATGTGGCGGAGGACCCCTGCATGGGGAAGACGGTGGTGGACTACCTGAAAAGGTCCGGCGCGGTCCCCCTGCGGGCGGATATCACAGACCGGGACGGGGCGCTGAAATGGAGCCGGGAGCTGTCCCCCACCTGCAAGTGGGAGATCAACCGGGAGATTCTGGGCGGCATCGCCCAGCACGAGCGGGACGTGGACGGGATTGTTCTGCTCAGCGCGTTCCCCTGCGGGCCGGACGCCATGGTCAACGAGCTGATCGCCCGCCGGGTGAAGGACGTGCCCCTGCTGAATCTGGTACTGGACAGCCAGAGCGGCACGGCGGGCGTGGAGACCCGGCTGGAGAGCTTTATTGACATCATCAAGTTCAAGGAGGGGAAGCTGTAATGGCCAGCGGGTCGAAACGGAATATTTCTTTCCCAAGATACGCGGAGTATAACTGCGCGTTCAAGTATATTGTAGAGCAGGCCCTGGAAGCCCGGTACGTCATGCCGCCGGTCCTGACCAGACGGACCATGGAGCTGGGCACCAAGTACAGCCCGGACTTTGTCTGCACCCCCTTCAAGACCATCCTGGGCAGCATGATCGAGGCCCTGGAGGCCGGGGCGGACACCCTGCTCATGACCCATGGGCTGTGCCGCCTGGGGTACTACGGGGAGCTGCTGGAGCAAATCCTGCGGGACCTGGGCTACCAGTTCGATTTCATCAACCTCTCCGACTACGACATGAGCAAAAAGAAGGAGATGCTCCAGGCAGTCAAGCGGTTCAACTCCAAGCTCCATCCCGCCCGGTTCCTGACGCAGTTCATGGAGGGCGTGCGGATGGTGGAGTACGTGGACGAGATCACCGGGGAATACTACAAAAACTGCGGCTTCGACGCCGCAGGCGGGGCGTGCAGGGCGGTCTACCAGGATTTTCTCACCGCCATGTATACCGCCCGGGACCGCGCCGACGTGGAAAAGGGCTACCGGGAGGCCCGGCGGGCCATGCGGGCCGTGCCCCTGAACAAGCCGGCGCAGCCCCTGCGGGTGGGCATCGTGGGGGAGTTCTACACCGCCATGGACGCCTTCTCCAACCTGGAGCTGGAGCAGAAGCTGGCGGACATGGGGGTGGAGGTCCACCGGTGGATGAACGTCACCAACCAGTTCCTCCACTACAGCGGGCAGAAGAACATGCATGTGAAGGTCAGGGATCTGTGCCGGTATGAGATGGGCCCCACCTCCACCGCCAACATCTGGTATGCCAGGGAGTGCGCCGAGCGGCGCTTTGACGGGCTCATCCACATCAAATCCGCCAGCTGCACGCCGGAAATCGACGTGATGCCGGTGCTGCAAAACATCAGCGCGGACTACAAAATCCCCGTGCTCTACCTGACCTATGACGCCCAGACCAGCGACGTGGGGCTGATGACCCGGCTGGAGGCGTTCTACGATATGATCGACATGAGAAAGAAGGTAATTTGACTTGGAACATGCGTATCTCGGCGTCGACGTGGGGTCCATCTCCACCAAGGGCGTCATCATTGACAAGCAGAACAACATCCTCTCCAGCCAGTATATCTGGACCCAGGGGGACCCCATCGGCGCGGTGAAGGAGCTGGTGCGGCAGCTGGAGGAGCAGTTCGACAAGGGGAAGTATCAGATCGTCGCCACCGGCTCCACCGGCTCCGCCCGGAAGCTGGTGGGAACCATCCTGGGGGCGACCATGGTCAAAAACGAGATCACCGCCCACGCCGTGGGCACCACCACCTTCTATCCGGACGTACGTACTATCCTGGAGATCGGCGGGCAGGACTCCAAGATCATTCTGGTGGAGAACGGCGTGGCGGTGGATTACGCCATGAACACCCTCTGCGCCGCCGGGACGGGGGCCTTCCTCTCCAGCCAGGCCAAGCGGCTGGGCATCGAGGTGGAGGAGATCGGGGACTACGCCCTGCGCTCCACCCACCCCACCCAGATCGCCGCCCGGTGTACCGTGTTCGCGGAGTCGGACCTGGTCCACAAGATCCAGATGGGCCACCCCAGGGAGGACATCATCGCCGGCGTGTGCAACGCGGTGGTGGCCAACTACCTCAACAACGTGGGCAAAGGGAAGAAGATCGTCTCCCCGGTGGTGTTCCAGGGGGGCGTCAGCAAGAACAAGGGCGTTGTGGCCGCGTTCCAGCGGACTCTGGGCTGTCCGGTGATCGTGGACCCCAACGGGCACCTGATGGGCGCGCTGGGCGTGGCGGTCCTGGCGAGAAAGGGCAGCGCGCGGCAGGAGTTTGACTTCGCCATGGAGCGTATGGAGTTCCGCACCCGGGAGGCCAGCTGCGGCGGCTGCTCCAACAACTGCGAGATCATCTGCGTGTACCGGGGCGGCGCGCTCATCGACTCCTGGGGCAACCGCTGCGAGCGGGGCGCCCGGGTACATTGAGGGGGCCGCAGCGGGCGGTCCGCGCTGTTTTGAAGCCCGCTTGTCTGAAAAACGGCCTCAGCCGCCATATCCAGGCTGAGATTTCTCTCGCAAAAAAGTTATAAGCACAGAAAAAAAAGCAGGGTACAGGCCGGTTCCTGTACCCTGTTTGTCAACTGTGTGCGGCTTGTCCCGCAAGGGTTTGGTCAAATTCACGATTTTGGCGGGGCCCCATTGAAAACCGGAAAAAACTGTTGTATACTGATTACGTAATTAGTAAGAACTAAGTGGGGGGGCGTTCCATGGCGCTGCTGGAGCTGACAGTGACCCCGGCGCAGTGCGGCCGGACGGTCCGCTCCCTGCTGAAGGGAGAGCTGGGACTGTCCGGCACGCTGACCGGGCGGCTGAAACGGACGGAGACCGGGCTGACGGTCAATGGACGGCGGGTCTTTACCAGCTACGTCCTCCAGACGGGGGACCGGCTGGCGGTGGACCTGGACGCGGCGGAGCGGCCCGGGACGGTCCCGCCGGTCCCCATGGAGCTGGACGTCCCCTATGAGGACGAGTACCTGCTGGTGGTCAACAAACCGGCGCCCCTGGCGTGCATCCCGTCCTCCCTGGCCCCCGGCGAGCCCACTCTGGCGGCGGGACTGGCGCACCGCATGGGGGAGGGGGCGTCCATCCATCTGGTGAACCGGCTGGACCGGGGCACCACGGGGCTGCTGGCGGCCGCGAAAAACGCGTGGGTCCATGACCGGCTGAGCAGGCAGCTTCACAGCGGGGCCTTCCTGCGGCGGTATCTGGCGGTGTGCGAAGGGACGCCGGAGCCAAGGGAGGGTACCGTCGCCCTGCCCATCGGCAGGGCGCAGGGGTCCGCCATCCGCAGGCAGGCGGACCCGACGGGCCGGAGCGCGGTGACGGACTACCGGGTCCTGGAGGAGCGGGGAGGCTTCTCCCTGGTGGCGCTGACGCCCCGGACGGGGCGGACCCACCAGATCCGGGTCCATATGGCCGCCATCGGCTGTCCGCTGGCGGGCGACTGGCTGTACGGGACGGAGAACCATGAGCTGATCCCACGGCCCGCGCTGCACGCCGCGGAGCTGGAGCTGGCCCACCCGGTCACGGGGCGGACGCTGCGCCTGACCGCCCCGCTGCCGGAAGACATCAAACATGTACTGGAGCGATAAGAGAAGCTATGGCAGAGTTGATTTTTCTGGATCTGGAGTGGAACACCACATTCTACCGCAACAAATCCGGGGAGAGGGTTCCCTTCCATGAGCTCATCGAGGTGGCCGCCATGAAGGTGTCCCAGGAGGCCGGCGCGATGCTGGACTCCTTCCACAGCTACATCCATCCCAAGGCCAGCCGCAAGCTGGAGAGCCGCACCTACCGCCTGCTCCCCTACGAGCGGGAGGAGCTGCGCTCCCTCCTGGCCGAAGCGCCGGGGTTCCTGGACCTGGGGCCGGAGTTCCTGCACTGGTGCGGACCGAACCCGGTGTTCGTGGAGTGGGGCAACAACGACGTGGAGGTCCTGCTGCAAAATTTCGAGTACCACCGGCTGTCCTTTGACGAGGGCTGGAAATGCGAGTACTTTGACCTGCAATACATCTATCAGAAGCTGGTGGAGGGCGATCTGGGCTGTCAGCCGTCCCTGGAGAAGGCGGTGACGGAGCTGGAGCTGGAAATGGAGCTGGATTTCCACAGCGCATGGAACGATACTTACTACACCGTGCTGGTCTATCAGGCCATGCTGGACCGCTTCGAGAACATGGCCCTGTTCCACCGCCCGCCCAAGCAGAAGGGCCTGCCGCCCCTGTGGGAGAAGGAGCTGGGCGTCCACGACACCCGCTGGGCCTGCAAAAACCAGAAGGAGGTGTGCAGCCCCTGCTGTCCGCTGTGCGGGGAGCCGATCTCGGCGGGACGCTGGATCCGGACCACGCCTACGGAGCAGGTGCTGCGGGGCAAATGCAAGGAGCACCGGCGGCTGTATCTGGCCGTGACGGTGACGAGGGAAGGCAGCCAGTGGGCCGGAAAGGCCGCCATTTACAAGGAGGCGGGCCCCATCGCAGAGCGGTACCGGAAGGCCATGCGGAAGATTCAGGGGAACGAGCGCCGCTGCGGGCGGGGGAAGTCGGAAGAAGCCGCCGGTTGAAACACATATTTGGGCAGGAGCTGTCAGGGGACGGCTCCTGTTTGTGTTTGAAACGGGGACGCGCAGAGCGTCCCCGTACGTATCCTCCGTCAGCCGCTCACCAGGACGGCCATATGGGCCAGGGTGGCGCTGTCATTCTTGAAAAATTCGTCCCGAAGCTTGTTCTGTCGTACAGCGTTATGGAGCATTTCCCGGCTGACGGACACCAGAGACCGAAACAGACGTTCCCGGCTCACCTCCTCGGCGCAGCCGCAGACAGCGGCGTAGCGGTAGAGGCTGTAGATGTTGCAGAGATTTACATAGCTCTTCCACAGCTCGTCAGGAGAATTCAGCTTGGGGAACATGCTGTAAAAAGCCACCGCAACCATAAGATTTTCAAAGAAATATTCCCCCAGACCCGGCAGTCCGTTCAGCTTCTCCTCCAGTTCCTGGTAGCGGTCAAGGTTGTATATGAAAACTTTTTCAGGCCCGGTCCCTTCGAGCGTTGTGACGGCAGACCACAGCTGGCGGACAATCGCTTCCTTCTTTCCCGTGGTCTCCATTATTATAGAGAACATTACCCGATGGTTCTGTGAGAGGAACATCTGTCTGTTTCCCGGCAGCTTCCCCAGCTCCCCGGCAAGATCCGCGTCATGGAGCGCCGCCTCTCCCTGGGCCAGCCAGCCGTCCACGCCTGCGCCGGTCTCCCAGTCCAGCTCCCCCAGCTTCTGGAGCAGGAAGCCCAGCAGCAGAAACCGCTGCGGCAGACGCAGGGACCGCTCCTGAAGCACATCCACACACAGAGAACGGATTTCCACGAAACGAGCCTGCATGGCATTGTCCGGCTTATAGAATCTCCGTTTTTTCTCAGGCAGCGGCTCCTCTAAAAACTCGATTCCCTGGGGCAGATCCCACAGCAGCGCCAGCACCCCCTCGCAGGCAGGAGAGAGGCTGTACTCCAGAGCCATCGGACTGTACCGTGAAGATCGGGGAAACCACCTGCATACCTCGGGCAGGCACGACTCCCCGCACGACAGCTGGAGCTGGCACAGACCGTCCTCCCGATGGAAGCAGCAGCGGCCATCCTCCGTGACCCGGAATTCCGCATACATCTCATCGCGAAGCCTCTCCCCCCGGAGACGAAACAGCCCCTTCTCCATCATGGCTTGAAGCTCCGGACTTTTGGGAGCGTGCTTGAGTTTCAGGTAGTCCTTTTTATCGAATTCGATCCTCCAGCCGTCATCACAGCAGTTATCCTGACAGGCCCCCATAATACAGTGAAAATTCTTGTAATACAGAGGCATCAGCGCCGTTTGAATCATCATTTTCTGTTTGCTCATGGTATCACACCTCGTTTCTTGTATCCTGCGTTTGCAAAAACCGCCGCCAAAGCCGCTTTTGTAAGGGCAGGAGAACAAGGGCCGGGCAACAAGCCCGGCCCCATAAATATATTGCGATAATCTCAGTTTTCGAGAAATCAGCCCAGCAGCTGGAGAACGCCCTGGGGCACCTGGTTGGCCTGGGCCAGCATGGCCTGGGCGGACTGAACCAGGATGTTGTTCTTGACGTAGCT